>JBBSQO010000087.1:0-7436 GCA_038244025.1 Propionibacteriales bacterium | reverse complement strand
GTGCGCCAGGTCGACAAGTCGCTGACCGATCTTGGCCGGCTCTCCGAAAATGAGCGGGTGGTGATCGTGGCAGGATCGCCACCCGGGATTGCCGGGACCACCAACCTGCTTCGGGTCCGCCGGATTGGCGCACCCCTGTAAGCCGGTCGAACCGGTAGACCGGTCGGTCCCGTAGAACAATCGAGCCGGAAGACCGGTCCGGCCACCGAGGAGTCCGTGGCGGTGGGTACTGGTGGTGCCGAGGAGGGGAGTCGAACCCCCATGTCCTTGCGGACAGACGGTTTTGAGCCGTCCGCGTATACCATTCCGCCACCTCGGCAGCAGCGCTGTGACAGTCTAGCCAACTGTCCGGTGGCTGTCTCATCGACCCGACCACCGCTTCGTTGACCTTCGGTGGGAGAATTTTGCAGCCGCGACCGCCGACAGACAGAGAATGAGAACAGGGGCCTTCCATGCCGACCGCCAGGACCGATAAGACCAGCACCGATGACGCTCGTACCGGCGACGTCCGGCCCGATGAGGCCCGGCTCGAAGAAACCGGGAATACCGGGACGAGGGTGTTGGTGGCCGAGGACGAGGCGCTGATCCGTCTCGACGTGGTTGAGCTGCTCACCGAGGAGGGCTATCGGGTCGTCGGCCAGGCCGGGGACGGCCAGGCCGCCCTCGACCAGGCGCGGGAGCTGAAGCCGGATCTGATTGTGATGGACGTCAAGATGCCGGTGCTGGACGGCATCACGGCCGCCAGGATGATTGCCGCAGAACGCATCGCCCCGGTGGTCATGCTGACCGCGTTCAGCCAGCGCGAGCTGGTGGAGCAGGCTCGGGAGGCTGGAGCGATGGCTTACGTGGTGAAGCCATTCGGCAAGTCCGACGTGATTCCGGCCATTGAGATCGCCATGGCCAGATATGCCGAAATCGCCGCCGTTGAGACCGAGGTAGCCGACCTGCAGGAGCGGCTCGCCTCCCGGAAGTCAGTGGACCAGGCCAAGGGGCTGCTCCAGACCAAGCTCGGACTCAGCGAGCCGGACGCCTTTCGCTGGATCCAGAAGACCGCCATGGACCTGCGCAAGTCGATGCGGGAAGTCGCCGAGGGTGTCATTGCCCAACAGGGCAAGATCCACAAGTAGCTCGGACCGGCGACCCCCTCACCATCCGAGGCGGCGAAAAAGGCCCCCGGCGTACTACCGCGGCACCTTTTCTGCCGACGGCAACACTGTCACCGGTTACTGGGTCTACCCCGGCGGCGGAGGCAACGACTCAGTTCAAACCCGCACCTGAGGTCCCCCAGTTGGTGCCTGGGTCTGGGTCTGAAAACTTGGCGTCAGTCAGCCAGTGCCCGACCCCCCCCAGGCTGGCCTGGACATTGCCGATGCGACTGGTGTCAACTTTCCAGAGTTCTGATCAGAGAGCGACAGATTAGATAACGGTATGGCAACACGGTGGCGAGTTTTCGCCACAGGACTGAGCCGCAACGTATTGTGCAGCATGCTCGCATTCATCGTGGGCAGCCATGCAACGGCTCGCGGGTCAGCAGCCGTACACATCAGGAGGAATAGTGCGTAGACACCGGCTCATGGCCGCTGGGGCGACTCTGTTCGCGGCTACCTTGGCAATGTCTGCCTGCGGTACCCGGACCGAGGCCCCGAGCGGTGACACCGGCTCGAGCAAGACGAAGACTGTCACGATCGGCAGCATCGCGCCGTTGTCCGGAGACCTGTCGGCTCTTGGCCTCGGCATCCGTAACTCCGTGGACCTGGCGATCAGGCAGGCGAACGAATCCAAGGCAATCCCGGGCTGGACGATCAAGTTTGCCCCGGAGGACGATGAGGCAAAGCCGGACCCGGGCCGGAATGCGGCGACAAAGCTGGCCGGCAACGATGACGTCGTCGCCGTGGTCGGCCCGTTGAACTCCTCAGTCGGCCAGGCCGTGCAACCGGTGCTCAGCGGTGCAGACATCGCCGAGGTATCCCCGGCCAACACCGGCCCCTCGCTCACCATGGGCCCCGACTACGCCACCAGCCCGAAGCGCACCTACCCCGGCTACTTCCGTACCTGCACCACCGACGCTGTCCAGGGTCCGTTCGGTGCCAAGTACCTCTATGACTCCGGCATCCACAAGGTCGCCACCATCCATGACAAGAAGGCCTATGGTCAAGGACTGGTGGAGGCCTTCACCACGGCCTACAAGAAGCTCGGTGGCCAGGTAGTGGCGGCCCAGACGATCAACCCCGAGGACAAGGACTTCTCGGCCGTGATCAGCAAGATGAAGGGCGCCGACCCGAAGGCGGTCTACTACGGCGGTGAGTACCCGCAGTCCGGACCGCTGAGCCAGCAGATCAAGGCAGCAGGACTGGACATCCCACTGATGGGTGGCGATGGCATGTTCGACCCGGCCTACATCGACCTGGCCGGCAAGAAGGCCAGCGAGGGCGACCTGGCGACCTCCGTCGGTGCGCCGACAGAGGACCTCAAGTCGGCGCAGACGTTCGTCGCTGACTACAAGAAGGCTGGCTTCTCCGACCCGTACGCCGCCTACGGCGCCTACTCCTATGACGCGGCCAACGCCGTCATCGATGCCCTGAAGGTTTCCCTGAAGGATGCCAAAGATGCCAAGTCGGCCCGTCAGCCCACCATTGACGCACTGAGCAAGGTGGACTTCGAAGGGGCGACTGGGCATGTCTCCTTCGACGAGTTTGGCGATACCACGAACCGGGTGCTGACCGTCTACAAGGTCAAGGACGGCAAGTGGGTTACCGAGAAGACCGACACCTTCAACGAATGAGCGTCGGTCGTCAATAGGCGATCCCGCAGGTGGATGGGGGCAGTCGGCATCGTCTGCCCCCATACCCCTGCACCCGTGACTCAGTCTGGCGGTCAACATCGGGTCGTCATCCTCTGGGTCGCCGTCCTCTGGGTCGTCTTCATCGAACAAAGGGGTGGCTGAATGGACTTCTTGCAGCAACTCGTCAATGGGCTTTCTCTCGGGTCGTTGTATGCCCTGATCGCGGTCGGGTACACCGTCGTCTATGGCATTGTCCAGCTGATCAACTTCGCCCACGGCGAGATCTTCATGATCGGCGGCTTCGGTGCTCTCGCGACCTGGCTGGTGATCGGCCGGGCCGGTGAGATTCACGCCTGGTGGATGCTGCCGCTGATGCTGATCGGCGGCATCGTGGCATCGGTCGGGATGGCGCTGATCACCGAGCGGTTCGCCTACCGGCCACTGCGCAATGCCCCGCGACTGGCCCCGCTGATCACTGCCATCGGCATCTCGGTCTTCCTGCAGGAGTTCGTCCGGCTGTTCTTCGGCCGGATCCCGTCTTTCCCCACCGCCAAGCGGGCCATCCCGTTTCCCCAGATCGACGGGGTCACCGGTCAGGCGTTCGTGATTGGCGGCGTCGTCATCCAACGCGCTGCCCTCTTCATGATCGTGTCGCTGGTGATCTGCACCGCCATCTTGTGGTTCTTCGTCAACCGGACCCGGCTGGGCCGGGCCATGCAGGCCACCTCCCAGGATCCCGACACCGCTCGGTTGATGGGCATCAATGTTGACAAGATCATCATGGTGGCCTTCGCCCTCGGCGCGGCGCTGGCCGCGGTGGCCGGCGTCGCCTACGGACTGAGATACACCAATATCGATTTTAAGATGGGCTTCATTGCCGGCTTGAAGGCGTTCACCGCGGCTGTCCTCGGTGGCATTGGCAACATCAATGGTGCCGTTGTCGGCGGGCTGGTCCTTGGAGTGGTGGAGACGATGGCCACCGAGTACATTCCGGGCCAGTTCGGCGGCTCGGCCTGGAAGGATGTCTGGGCCTTCGTCATCTTGATCGGGGTGCTGGTGTTCCGGCCGCAAGGCCTGCTGGGGGCCCGGGTGGTGGATCGCGCATGATCGCACTTCGGCCCATCAGTCCGGGCATACAGCGCAAGTTCCACCCGATCGGCCGCCTGGTTGCTTTCATCGGCGCCGCGCTGATGATCGGATCGGCGTACCTGCCCTGGGCCTACGGTCCGGAGGCACTCGACGACATGAGCTTCTTGGGCGGCCCGTCACCGTTGCAGTTCTGCGGCCTCGCCCTCGGAGTGATCGTGCTGGCGCTGATCATCATCCCAGTGATCGTGCAGATGGATCACTTTCGGTACCGTCTCAGCTGGCACACCGGCGCCAAGTCGGCTGCCACCGGGCTACTGGTTTTCATGATTTTCGTGGTGGTCAGCATCGCCCTTGAGCTCGGCGGTCTGATCAACGTGAGGTATGGTGGCTGGCTGGCGCTGGTCGGCTCGATCCTCGCGTTCGCCGGTACCAGGCTGATGGTGCCCGGCAAAAAGGCCACCCTTGAGCGTCTGGTCGCCAAGTCGTGGCTGGAGATCGGGGCCATCGCGATCTTCATGGCGCTCGCCTTGTTTGGCGCTGCCTTCGCACTCAATCTCGACGATGCTGGTGGCTTTGTCGTCTTCCTCGCGTTCGTGGCAACGGTAGTGATAGCGCTGTTGCGTACCGGGGCGATGGGCTGGCTCTCGGCGATATCCCAGCGGCGCAAGCGAGTGCTGATTCTGGCTGCGTGCGTGGTCGCGTTCGTGTTCCCGTTCACCCAGAACGGCTCCGATGCCAATATGTCGATCGCCACCCAGATCCTGATCTTCGCCGGCACCGCCATGGGCCTCAATATCGTCGTTGGCCTGGCCGGTCTGCTGGACCTTGGCTACATCGCCTTCCTGGGTGCTGGGGCGTTCGTCGCCGCGATTCTCTCCGAATCTGCCTTTTCCACGGTGAGCTGGCATCCACCGTTCATCGTCGTGGTGCTGATCAGCGCTTTGGTCTCGGCCACCCTGGGGCTGATCATCGGATCGCCAACGTTGCGGGTATCGGGTGACTATCTGGCCATCGTCACGCTGGCGTTCGGTGAGATCTTCCGAATCTCCATGATCAACTTGGACGGCTCCGACGGGCCAAATCTGACCAGAGGATCCAATGGTATTCCCGGTATTCCGGACCTGAGCCTTCTTGGCTTCAATTTCGGCGACCGGCACTCCGTGCTCGGTATTGAGCTTGGCCGTTTCTCCAACTACTACTTCCTCTTGTTGATCGTGGTCGGGTTGATCATCTTGATCTTTGCCCGGCTGAACAACAGTCGGCTGGGTCGTGGCTGGGTCGCGATCCGGGAGGATGAGAAGGCAGCCGAGGCGATGGGGGTGAACGTCTTCGGGTTGAAGGTTTTTGCCTTCGCCAGTGGTGCCTTCCTGGCCGGCCTGGTCGGCTCGGTGAAGGCCCATGCCGATATCAGCGTTACCCCTGACCAGTACATCTTCTTGGAGTCGGCCTTCCTGTTGGCCGCCATCGTGCTTGGTGGGATGGGAACGATCATGGGTGTGCTGATCGGTGCGACGCTGCTGAAGCTGATGCCGGAGAAGCTCCGTTTCGTGAGCGAGTACCGGTTGCTCATCTTCGGTCTGTTGATGGTGCTGATGATGCGTTTCCGGCCCGAAGGTCTGGTCGCCAACCAGCGCCGCCAACTGGAGTTCCATGACGAGGATGAGGACCTGGTGGATCGGATCGAGGACGAGATCTCCGAGGGCGGCAGCATGAGGGAGGCGACATGACCCAGACGGACATGGAGAACACGGTGGCGCCGGCCGGTAGCCAGCAGGCGACCGGCAACGCTTTGCTGGCCGCCGAGCAGGTCACCATGCGATTCGGTGGCCTGCTGGCCGTGGACGCGGTGGACTTCCACGTCAACAGCGGCGAGATCGTCGGCCTGATCGGCCCGAACGGCGCCGGCAAGACCACTTTCTTTAACTGCCTCACCGGCATGTACCTGCCGACCGGCGGCCGGGTCCTGTTCAACGGTGTGGTACTGCCGCCGAAACCACGCAAAGTCGTCCAGGCCGGGATGGCCCGTACCTTCCAGAACATCCGGCTCTTCGCCAACATGAGCGCACTGGAAAATGTGATGGTCGGGCGCTACTGCCGCACCAGCTCTGGTCCCTTCACCTCGATCATCCGCGGGCCGAAGTTCCGGCGTGAGGAGGCCGAGACTATCGAGCGGGCACGGGAGCTGCTCGAGTTCGTGGGTCTGGGCACCATGGCCGAGCACTTGGCCCGCAACCTTCCGTACGGGGACCAGCGGCGGCTCGAAATTGCCCGGGCGATGGCAACCGAGCCGAAGTTGATCCTGCTGGACGAGCCGACTGCCGGAATGAACCCACCAGAGACCAGGCAGGCCGAGGAGCTGATCCTGCGGATCCGGGACTCCGGGCTGGCCGTGGTGGTGATCGAGCACGACATGCGTTTCATCTTCAACCTGTGTGATCGGGTGCTGTGCCTGGTCCGGGGCCGGGCCCTGATCGAGGGAACACCGCAGCAGGTGCAGTCCGACCCGCGGGTGATCGAGGCATACATCGGCACCGGGCCGGCGACGGCTGATGCCGATGAGGATGCGGAAGGCCTCACCCCTGCACAGCAGAGTGCCGAATCAGCGGCCCAGTCCGAGGGTGAACCGGATTTGCCCAATCCCAGCGGGGGGGTGAAGGGTGCTTGACGTCAAGAACCTCAAGGTGGCTTACGGCCGGGTACGGGCCGTCAAGGGCATCAGCTTCACCGTTGATGAGGGCCAGATCGTCACCCTGGTCGGTACCAACGGGGCCGGCAAGACCACCACGCTGAAGACGATCTCGGGGCTGCTCCGCCCGGAGACCGGCGAGATATGGTTCGAGGGAAAGCGGATTGACGCTGTGCCCGCCCACGAGGTACTGACCCGCGGGTTGGCTCACTCGCCGGAAGGGCGGCGGATTTTCCCCCGGCTCACCGTCGAGGACAACCTGATGCTGGGCGCTTTTGCCCGTAGGGACAGGCCCGGCGTTGCCAGAGACCTGCGGCGGGTCTTCGACCTGTTCGACATCCTGGAGGAACGGCGGAGCCAGCCGGCCGGCACGTTCTCCGGCGGCGAGCAGCAGATGCTCGCCATCGGCCGGGCGATGATGAGCCGGCCCCGGCTGCTGATGCTGGACGAGCCATCAATGGGCTTGTCGCCGCTGATGATGCAGCGGATCATGTCCACCATTCTGGAGCTGCAGAGCGAGGGCGTCACCATCCTGCTGGTCGAGCAGAACGCCCAGGCCGCGTTGTCGATGGCTGACTACGGGTACGTCCTGGAGGTCGGCCAGATCGTGCTGCACGACACCGGCAGAAACCTACTGAGCGACGACAAGGTCCGCAAAGCGTACCTCGGCGAGGACTGAGCCCTTCATCTGTCGCCTTTGTGGTTGGGATCGGGGTTTGCGGTTCGTGCTTGACCTGGTGAGGCGTTTTTACGGTGCTGCGCACGAACCGCGAACCCCAACCTCGGGGACGGTGAAGGGCTTGTCCTGCCTCGTCGGGGCCAGTATGCGTTCGTGCTTGACCTGGTGAGGCGTTTTTACGGTGCTGCGCACGAACCGCG
>JBBSQO010000086.1:0-7473 GCA_038244025.1 Propionibacteriales bacterium | reverse complement strand
TCGAGGTGAAGACCACCCGGACCCGGTCGGTGTCGTACTCCGGGCTGGCGGCGGTGTCGACGGTGTAGAGCGGTTCGTCGAAGGTCAGATCACCGCCGGCACTGAAGTTGCCGTTGACGTCTCGAGGGAGCACCTGGAGGCCGGTCAACCCAGCACGCCGCAGCGACACCACCGCATGCCGGGCATAGGCGTCGACGCCGAGCAGCCGCACCCCTGGGGTCGCCGGCAGCACTGGCCGCCATTGCTCGGGGCTGGTGGCATCCAGCGGAGCCTCGGCCAGCTCGAAGTCCTCGGCTGCTGCGTTGTGCACGATCAGCAGCCGGTCACCGGCCACCTCGACGTCGTATTCGACGCCCTCCCGGCGGGCAGCCACGATCCGCGGCGCGGCTTCGGGGGTGTCGGCCGGGATGAGTGCGTACTCGCTGGTCAGCTTGCTGCCGACACCGATCACGATCCAGCGCTGATCCCGGCTGCTGTCGACGCCGACCCAGAAGCGCTCATCCGCCTCCTCCACCACCACCGGGTCATCAGCGGCATCGTTGCCGAGGGCGTGCCGGAGCACCTGGTAGGGCCGCCAGGCCTCATCCGTACGGGCGTAGAAGAGGTGCTCGTTCCCGGCCCAGGCGGCACCCGAGGAGGTGTTCTCGATCACGTCGCCGAGCGGCTCGCCGGTGGTTAGGTCGACGATCCGGATGGTGTACCGTTCCGCACCGCTCAGGTCGGTGGAGTAGGCCAGCGTGCTGCCATCCGGTGACACCGCGAAGGCGCCGATCGAGAAGAACTCCTGACCCTCGGCCTCGGCATTGCCGTCCAGCAGCACCTGCTCGCCGTCGATTGGCCGCTCCACCTCCGGTGGCGCGTCCGGGTCGGCGGCGGCGACCCGGCAGTGGATCGGATACTCTGCGCCCTCGACCGTACGGGTGTAGTACCACCAGGCGCTTCGCTCACCGGCCTGGTCGCCGCCGGTAGCTCGCCCCGGCATGCCTGCGTCGGTGCCATGCGTGGTGTAGACGGGAACGCTGAGATCGGTCTCCTTGGTGCGCACCCTGATGTCGGTAAAGATGTCCTCGGTCAGCGAGTCCAGGTGGTCGGTCTGCTGTTCGGTCCAGGAGTTCTCCGCCGCCAGGTAGCTGATCACTTCCGGATTCTCCTTGTCCCGCAGCCATTCGTACGGGTCGTGGAAATCGTCGCCGTGGTGGCTCCGGGTGATCGGACGCCGATCGGCGACCGGTGGACGGCTCAGGTCAGACATGCGCACGAGCCTAGCGGGCCACATTTTGGTTATTCATCGACACCGGAGGTCGTTGAATAACCAAGACTTTCAGCGCGACGGCACCGGGCGGACGGTGAGGATCTGCTCGGACCGGCCAACGGCACCGTGGATGTCGAACAGGGTCGAGGAGGTCAGGCCAACTCCGGACGGGCCGAAGGTCACCGTGGTGTCCAGCCCGACCCAGGGCCCGGATGGGGTGCGGTGGAGGTGGATGGTCAGGTCGGTGTTGGGAAACATCCATTCCGACGGCTTGACCCGGGTGGCAATCCCATTCGCGGTGTCGATCAGCCCAATGAACCGCGCCTCATCGGTGCTGTCTGCGCCCTCGACCAGCGTCTTGTCGGTGCGCAGCCAGGCCTGCACCCGGCCGGGTTTCCCGCCCGGCACCACCCGGAAGTCGACTGCAGCAATATAGCCACCGGTCCAGACATCGGATCCGAACCAGGCCGGCAGACCGTCCGGACCGGGCATCGGCTCCGGTTGCCCGCCGGCCACCGCGGTGGTGTCGTGCCGCGACAACCGCCAGGCCGTGGCGCGCACCACCGGCCGGTCGCGCACGATCATGGTGGCCTCCAACAGCTCGATGGTCCGGCCAGGCCGCAGCGTACGGGTCTGGACCTCGGTCGGCTCGGCGGCGATCATGCCGAGAATCTCATAATTGATCCTCGCCAGCTGCAGATCCGCGCGTGACTGATGCTGCTCCAGGCAATGGGCCAACAGTCCGGACGCTGGCCCCATGTGCTGCTCATGATCAGACCAGGCGCCCTGCGCGTGCAGGGTGGGCTGGAAGCGGCCATCAGCCAGCGGCTGGTAGAAGCTGGGAGAAGTGGCGTCGAGCCCGGCTTGCTGGCTGGCCGACACGGTGCTGGAGATGGGATCAGACACAGCCGCCACCTTAATGCCCGGCCTGATCGGTGAGAAATATTGCCGCCACAGTGTCCAGGGGCGCTCCGATAGGCAAGTATGGGGCCATGGGACAAGAGGTGGACGCCAAGCAGTTCACGCGAGAAGATCGCAAAAAGCACCGCGCCAAGGTACGCAAGGGTCTCGACGTACTTGCCAGGATGCTGAATGAGTCATGGTTCGACTTCGAGCGGCCGATGGCCGGGCTGGAGATTGAGCTCAACCTTGTCGATGACCATTTCCAGCCGGCGATGCGCAATGCCGAGGTGCTGGAGGCCATTGCCGATCCGCAGTTCCAGACCGAGCTCGGCCGGTTCAATATCGAGATCAATGTGGCGCCGCGTCGACTTGGTGAGGGGGGACTCACGTCCTTTGAAGATTCGGTCCGCGAGGCGCTCAACCAGGCATCGGCGAAAGCTGAGAGCATCGGCTGCCACCTGGCCATGGTCGGGGTGCTGCCCACCCTTCGTCCCGAGCACGTCACCACCGACGCGGTCTCGGAAAACCCGCGTTACTCGCTGCTGGACCAGCAGATTTTCGCGGCCCGTGGCGAGGACCTGGAGATCAGCATCGAGGGCATCGAGCGGTTGCAGATGGTCTCGGACACCATCATGCCGGAGGCGGCCTGCACGTCGACCCAGGTGCACCTGCAGGTCAGCCCGGACCAGTTCGCGCCATACTGGAATGCTTCCCAGGCCATCGCCGGCATCCAGATCGCGGTTGGCGCCAACTCGCCGTACCTGTTTGGCAAGGAGCTGGTCTCGGAGTCACGGATCCCGCTGTTCGAGCAGAGTGCCGACACCCGCAGTGATGAGCTGAAGTCCCAAGGGGTCCGCCCCCGGGTCTGGTTCGGTGAGCGGTGGATTACCTCCATCTTCGACTTGTTCGAGGAGAACTCGCGCTATTTTCCCGCCCTGCTGCCAATTTCCAGCGACGAGGATCCGGCGGCAGTGCTGGATGCCGGTGGCGTGCCGCGACTGGATGAGCTGCGGCTGCACAACGGTACGGTGTACCGCTGGAACCGGCCCGTCTATGACATCCATCACAACACGCCGCATCTGCGGGTGGAAAACAGGGTGTTGCCAGCCGGGCCGACGGTGGTCGACACGATGGCCAACGCGGCCTTCTTCGCCGGGCTGGTCCGCGGGCTGGCGAACGAGGATCGGCCGGTCTGGACCCAGATGTCCTTCCAGGCTGCCCAGGAAAACTTCCTCAGCGGCATCCAGAGTGGCATCGATGCCGAGGTGTACTGGCCGCAGGTCGGTCAGGTCAAGGCGACCGAGCTGGTGGTCCGTAAGCTGCTGCCGATTGCCTCTGCTGGGCTGACTGCCTGGGGGGTGGCCGAGGAGGAGTCCAGCAGGCTCCTGGGCATCATCGAGCAGCGCTGTCTGCGCTCGGCCAATGGGGCCACCTGGCAGACCGCAGAGGTGTCGGCACGGGAGGCGGCCGGGGCCTCGCGCTGGGAAGCCTTGGCGGGGATGCTCGGCAGCTATCTTGAGCTGATGCATACCAACCAACCGGTGCATACCTGGGTAAACCAACCGGTCCACACCCGGGAGGGCAACTGATGTCGGTGATCGTGGTGGGGTATTCGTCCAAACCGGAGGGACGGGCGGCGCTCAGCCGCGGTCTCGATGAGGCTCGGTTGCGTGACTCCTCGCTGATCGTGGTTCACACGCTGCCGGAGTCGGAAGTTACCGAACTGGACCAGGAGCTAGCCGCGTCCGGGATCGACCATGAGATCCGTCGTGCTACCGATGAGCTCGATCCGGCCGAGGAGGTCATTGCCTCGGCGGAGGCGACGAACGCCGAGTTCATCATCATCGGGTTGCGCCGTCGCTCGCCGGTGGGCAAGTTGTTGTTGGGCAGCAATGCTCAACGGGTCCTGCTGGACGCCAGTTGCCCAGTACTGGCCGTGAAGGCTGCCCGGTAACTCGTCACGATCGTTGCCGAAAACCGCCGCCGCCGGGGCAGTTGGGCTGATTTGGAGCCGCGTGCCAGAATACGAACGAGGAGCATCATTGACTTCGCAGTGGTGTTGCCTGCCCTGAAATCCGTACGGTATGTCCGAGAGGTTCTTTGTGACGCCCCCTTCTGAAGATCAACTTTCCACCCCCTCGATCGCCGCGGCAGCCAGCAAGACGAGTCAGGTCAAAACCCCAGTCAAGAAGGCCCCAGTCAAGAAGGCCGCGGCGACGAAGGCCCCGGCGACGAAGGCCCCGGCCCAAAGGGCCCCAGTGGAGGAGAACTCGGAGCAGCCGCCGGCGAAGAAGCCGGCGGCCAGGAAGGCACCGACCAAGTCCGCCGCCGCGGGGCCGGCGACCGGGGAAAAGGAGGCGCCGAAGAAGGCTCCAGCCACGGAGGCAACAACCAAGAAGGCAACAGCCACAAGGACTGGCGGGGCCACCAAGTCGGCTGGACCGGCGGGCGAGAACGGCCAGATTACCGTGACTGCTGACGTGCACGTTGCTGTTGAGGGCGACGAGGTCGTGTTGACCGTCGGTGGCAAGAAGCGCAACCTCGACGATGTCGATGACTCCACCTTCGAGCCCGCCAAGGAGGCTCCACTAGAAAAGGAGCTGACTGAGGACCAGGGCTTCAGCCTCTCCGACACCGACGATGCCGACGAGCCCGAGCAGCAGGTGATGGTGGCCGGTGCCACCGCCGACCCGGTCAAGGACTACCTGAAGCAGATCGGCAAGGTGGCGCTGCTGAATGCAGAGCAGGAGGTCGAGCTGGCGAAGCGGATTGAGGCCGGCCTGTTTGCCGACGAGAAGATCGGCGACGACAAGGTCAAGGTTCGGGCCAACAAGGCGGAGGACTATGGCTGGATCGCCGAGGATGGCCGTCGGGCGAAAAACCATCTGCTGGAGGCGAACCTGCGGCTGGTTGTCTCGCTGGCCAAGCGGTACACCGGCCGCGGCATGTTGTTTCTGGACCTGATCCAGGAGGGCAACCTCGGGCTGATCCGGGCGGTGGAGAAGTTCGACTACACCAAGGGTTACAAGTTCTCCACCTACGCCACCTGGTGGATCAAGCAGGCCATCACCCGCGCCATGGCCGACCAGGCCAGGACCATCCGGATCCCGGTGCACATGGTTGAGGTCATCAACAAGCTGGCCCGGGTGCAGCGCCAGATGCTGCAGGATCTGGGGCGGGAGCCGACCCCCGAGGAGCTCGCCAAGGAACTGGACATGACGCCAGAAAAGGTGGTCGAGGTCCAGAAGTACGGCCGGGAGCCGATTTCGCTGCACACCCCGTTGGGCGAGGACGGCGACTCCGAGTTTGGTGACCTGATCGAGGACTCCGAGGCGGTGGTACCGGCCGACGCGGTGAGTTTCACGCTGCTACAGGAGCAGTTGCATGATGTGCTGGACACGCTTAGCGAACGCGAGGCCGGTGTGGTCTCAATGCGTTTTGGGCTGACCGATGGACAGCCCAAGACCCTGGATGAGATCGGCAAGGTCTACGGCGTCACCCGGGAGCGGATCCGACAGATCGAGTCGAAGACGATGAGCAAGCTGCGGCACCCATCACGCAGCCAGGTTCTGCGGGACTACCTGGACTGAGAGCGGCCTCCGCGTCAGCGAACCCGAAAAACCTAGACCAGATTCCGCCGGCGCCACCGGCTGAGCGTGATGCGAGGTCACGTCTCGAACTGCTGGCAGATTCCCGGGTTGGCAGCACACCCCAAGCCTGAAAAGACCACGCCCCGCACCATTCTCGGTGCGGGGCGCTTGGGTTGTCAGCGTGAGGCTCAGATGCTCCTCGACTACTTGCTCAACTCGGGGCCGAGGCGAGACGGTCCGTCTCATCCTGGATCTTCAGGGCAACCTGCCTCAACTTGGCTTCATGTTCCCGGCTGTGATGGGCGCAGAAGAACAATTCGCTACCGCTGGCCAGGGTCACCCGGACATAGGCCTGGGCGCCGCATCGGTCACAACGATCCGCCGCACTCAAGGTGGCGTCTTCGATGACTGTAGTGCTCACGTGAGGCCTCTCTTTCGTCAGGTACATCTCCGGAGTCCGAGACTCGTGGATGTCCTGAGCTGGTCGTCTTTGGTGTCCGTACTGCTGTCTTCAGTTGCATCTGTACCCATTTGGCACGTCTTCAATTTGGGCACTGTCTTCAGTTGTAGCAGAGACCTGTTGTTCTCCTTGTCACTATCAACAGCCGCACCGGCGGGATTGTTCCCCGCTGAGTCGTACGACTCCGTAAGGCGACTGGATCACAGCTGCCTTCCAGTGAGCGTACCCGCCCGGGAGCCCGGTGTCGGGTATTGGACACTACTGGTCACAATTTGTGACCTTCCGGAGACCGGCGGCCCGGCAGGGTAGTCTCGCCGGGTGCCCACCTCTCAACCGGCCGCCGAGGGCCGTGAGTACGAAGCCAGGCATCTCCTGGTGCTGGAGGGCCTGGAAGCCGTCCGCAAGCGCCCGGCCATGTACATCGGCTCCACCGACACTCGGGGACTGATGCATTGTCTGTGGGAAATCATTGACAACGCGGTGGATGAGGCGCTCGGCGGGCATGGCGACCGGATCGAGGTGACCCTGCGCAGTGATGGTGGCATCTGTGTCATCGACCGGGCCCGGGGTATCCCGGTGGATGTTGAGCCGCGCACCAAGCTGAGCGGCGTCGAGGTCGTGTTCACCAAGCTGCACGCCGGCGGCAAGTTCGGCGCCGGCTCGTACAACGCAACCGGCGGGCTGCACGGCGTCGGCGCCTCAGTGGTCAACGCGCTGTCTGCTCGGCTCGATGTCGAGGTGGACCGCAACTCCGCCACCTGGGGGATGTCGTTCCAGCGCGGCGTACCGGGCAGCTTCGACGGTCCGGGGCCAGACGCGAAGTTCACTCCAGGCGGTGGGCTGCAGAAGCTGAAGCGGGCCAAGAAAGGCCTGACCGGAACCAGGATCACCTATTGGCCCGACCGGCAGACCTTCCTCAAGAGCGCCACCCTGTCGCTGGTCGAGCTGCAGGGCCGGGCCCGGCAGACTAGCTTCTTGGTGCCCGGGCTGGAACTGGTGCTCCGGGACGCGCGCACCGCCGAGGTGACCGAGGAGTCGTTCAGACATGACGGCGGCATCTCGGAGTTCTGTGAATACCTGGCACCAGACGCGTCCATTACCGACGTGATCCGGCTGACGGGGACGGACCAGTTCACCGAGACGGTGCCGATGCTGGACGACAACGGCCACCTGACCGCCACCGATGTGGACCGGTCCCTCGAGGTGGACATCGCGGTGCGCTGGGGCACCGGCTATGACGCCCGGGGAACGTCGTTCGTGAACATCAT
>JBBSQO010000085.1:0-7482 GCA_038244025.1 Propionibacteriales bacterium | reverse complement strand
TCCAGGCCATCTTGTCGTTGCCGGGCCACCGCAACCGAAACCTGCTGGGCGTGGGCCAGCTCGGTGATCAACGCAGGGCGCTGGCTGTGATAGCCGGCAATGGCTACCGCCTGTGCCTGAGTGGCGTCGTCGGCCGCCTGCTTGGCAGCGGCCGCCTGATGCGTACCCTGCCGCACCGTGGCCGTTGCTGAGGCAGCGGCTGCCTTGGCCGCGACCGCGACCTTTTGGGCCCGTTGCAACCTGCGGTACTTGCCCTGCAAGGTGGCCGACACCGAGGTGAACATGGACGCCTTGTCCAACATCTCCTGCGGCCCGCCGCTAGCCAGCAAGGAGCCGGCCTCCATCAACGAGGACTTGCCCTGGATGGCCAACCGGGCGACCTCGCCCACATCATCGCGGGCTGCCGAAAGTTCCTTTTCGGCAGCCTTGACGGCCCGTAGCTTCTTGGCCTCGGCGGCTTTGGCCGCGGCGAGCTCGACTTGGGCACCGGTGTACTGCTCCTGGGCCAACGCGGACTGGACCTGCAGATCGTCCAGGTGATCACTTGCCTGCGCGAGTCTGGTCTGGATGGCCTGGACCTGGGCCTTCTTGTCGGTGGCCTTTTGGGCCGCCGTGCTCACGTCCGATTCGGTCGGGATCAAAGGGTCGGCTTGCGCCAGACCGCCCTGCGACACCAGGGCAAGGCTCAGCAGGCAAGCTACCGTCGCCGCAGCTCCCCTCCGATACCCCGGTCCCTTCCGATCATCGCGACCGGCAATTGGCCGGTCCGGACAGGTCTTTCGTGCTTCTTTGGGCGCACGACGAAGCGTGGTCAAAGTACGACACCTTTCGCTTCGAGCCCCTTCCCCGTGGGCTCGCCTGCATTCGGGTGCCCGTGGACACACGGGAGTCGGGCAGCTTCCCAACCGCCCCGGACCGGCTTCCCAACCGTCCCACCGAGCAAACTAGTGCCTTTTCGTCACAAAAGAAACTTGCGTCCCAAAAAAACTATCAGCCAGACGGCGTGTCGCTTGACAAACCACAGAGATGCAATTCAACTATCACCCGGGTTCACCCGGTGATGGACAGGTAACAAAAGTGCGGTCAGAGCGGCGACGGCCGCGAAGAAAACGGCAGCGTCCAGTGACCTCTCAACCACGGCAAAGACACAGAAGACGATGGCCAGCACCAGTCCGGCCAGATAGACTCGACGCCGCTCATCGGGCGGCTGCTTCGACCCTGGCGCTCGAAAGGACGGCACCCGAAAGGACGGTGCCCGAAAGAGTTGCGCCCGGAAAGTCATGACGAACTCCGGGTCTTCCTCCGCGAGCTGTCGCTCGATGCCATCGAGCGCGTCACGTTCACGATCACTGAGCATGGGAAACCGCCACAATGACGACCACCACCAGGGCAATGAGCATGTACGCGAGATAGGCGTCCAGCCGGCCCGACTGCAGCCGCTTAGCCTGCCGGACCAGCATCCGGAAGATCAGGAACAACGGCTGGTAGAGATACCGCTCGACGATCTCGACGACATCGACCCGGTAGCCCAGCCCGGTGCCGAGTACCCGGCTCTGGTGGCCGGCCGATTCACCCAGCAGCTCCTGCTCTTCTCGCCGCAGCTCCGCCTTCGTCAGCAACAGGCCGGCCAGCACCCGGCGGATAGGATTGGGGTAGCCGAAGGACGTGTACCCGACGCCACGATCAACCCCCGGCGACCCGGAGGACCAGGGCGGGACGTTCCGTACCCGCAGCAGCCGGCGCCCGGAGAGAGCCACCGATCCCAGTCCGATCGCCAGCACGAATCCGGGAATCACCAACCACAGCCAGGTGGGCGAGAGCGCGGAGAACTTCTCAAACACCGGTTGCAGGACCCAAGAGCCGGCCAGCGCGCCCGACGTCGCCGAGCCGACGATCGGGCTCAGCCCATGGGCGATCAGCCGTACCTCAAGCGGGGCCACCATCGCGGCCCCCAGACAACCCATGATCAGCAGGCCAACGCCGATCCGGTACGGGAGCGCCCTGTCCGCACTGAGGCCGCCAAGCCTCAGCTCACTGCCCGGATGCCCGAAAGCAGTCAGCGCGACCAGCCGGACGAAGGCGATGCCGGAGACCCCGATGGTCAGGGCCACCAGCACACCGGCTGTCGCCGTCGACAGCTGCAAGGCCAGGTTGTGCACCCGGAACTGCTGCATCAGCACCTCCAGGGTGAACCACTCCGACGCGAAGCCAGCGGTCAGTGGCAGGCCCGCCATCGTTAGCGATCCGACGACCAGACCGGCCCCGGAAGCCGGCAGCCGGCCGGCAATGCCCCGCAACCGATCAAGGTTCATGGTGCCGCAGGCATCCTCGACCACCGAGGCGGAGATGAACAACAGCGACTTCCCCAGGGCATGAGCACACACCTGAGCAGTCGCCGCCAACAACCCGGCTGCCATCAGCAGCCTGCTACCGGCGATCGAGCCGACCATGGCCATGCCGAAGCCGGCCGAGATCAGACCCGCATTCTCCACACTCGACCAGGCAATCAGGTGACCAAGATCGGCATGGACGGTGGCATGGATAATGCCGAGGATCGCAGTCACGCCGCCGAGGACCAGCACTAGGCAGGCAAGCCACACCGGCGGTGCACCGAGAACCTGCAGCATGCGCCACATCCCGTAGAAACCGACATTGACGGAGACACCGGCCATCACGGCGCGGGCCGCACCCGGGGCATAGGCATAGGCAGGAGGGAGCCAGATCTGTACCGGAACCACACCCACCTTCACCCCGAAACCAAGGAGCAGCAACGCATACCCGACGCCCGCTCCAGCGCTGCCCATGCCGCGGCCCAGATCAGAAATACCCAGGCTGTGCGCCGGAACGGCCAGCAGCAGGCCGCCCAGCAGCAGGGCCACACCACTCATCTTGCTGAACACCACCGCACCGGTGGCGGCGCGGCCACGGCCGGCTAGGTGGCGGTCATCTCCGGCCAGCAGATAGAACGCAAACCCGAGCAGCTCCCAGCCGGCCAACAGCACGAAGAGATGGTCGGCAGTCAGCACGATCTGGACCGCCAGCAGAACAAGTGCAATCGGAGCGCCCAGCCGGCGACGGCCCCCCGGGCGGCTGGCGGCGGCCAGCAGGACCGGCACCGCAACGGAGTAGCTGATCACCAGAAACAGGCCGGACAGCTGGTCCACCTGCAACGCTGGCTGCTGTGCCCCGACTCCGACATCGAGGGCCAGCAGCTGGCGATGGCCGGCCAGGCCGAGCCCGCCGGCCACCACCAGCACGATGGCACCGGCCAGCGACAAGATCTCCGACAGCGGAGCCAGCAGCACCCCTCTTGGCCGAATCACCTTGGGACGGACCAGGCCGGCCGCCATGGCAGCCGCAAAGATAATCACCGCAGCAAGTTGCATCAGGTCTCCTGAGGTCCGTGGTCGACGCGGCCCAACGCGAGCAGCAGCGCGTGCAGCAAGCTGACCGGGGACGGCGGGTCACCGGGGACCCATACGTCCACGTCGAGCACGTCGGCCACTCCTGAGCCTTGGGTGTAGCCGCGGCCGATCAGCCCGCCACTGATGGCATCGGTGCCGGCGGCGATCACCACCACCGGATCCGGCATCGCCTCGCGGGTCTGCCGCAGGGGTTCTACCATCGATGCGGTCCCGATGCCGGTGACCAGCAGGATGTCGGCATGGCGCGGACTGGCGGTGAAGAACAGGCCGAGCCGGTGGATGTCATAGACCGGGTTGACGAGCGCCTGAGCCTCCCACTCCTCTGCCCCACCCGAGCCGGCATCGACGTGGCGGATATGGGCGGACCGGCGCAGCTGCTTCACCCTGGCGGCCAGTGCGGCCCGCACCAGGGCGAGGTTCTCTTCCGTCTCGGGCACCGAGCCGACTACCAGCCGCTCCGGGGCGAGAGCTGCCACCGCCGCGCCGTGCTGCCAGCCAAATAACGCCGGCGCCTCTCTGACACAGCGACCACACAGGATGCATCGGCCGCGGTCCAGCCGGATCTCTAGCCTGGCGGGGGTGATCGCGTCGGCGGCAATTGGGTCGGCGGTGATCGCGTTGGTAGGACAGTGCTCGACGGCGCCGGCCAGCAACTCTCGATCCGGTTCCCCGGCCACCGGTTCCGCGTCGACTGCTGCCGGGAAGGAGTCAAAGTACTCATCGGGATGCTTGGGCCAGCGGCTGGTCAGCTGGCCATTACGGATCCCGCGCGTTACCCAGGGCATCTACATCGCCACCCCGGCATAGCTGAGACCAAAGCTGGCCTCGATGAAGGCAAAGTCGGTCAGCACGTCACCACGGAAGACCTCGTGGAAGGCCACCAGGTTGTGGAAGGACGCGGACCGGGCAAAACAGCGCAGGATCCGATGCTCAGCTACGGTGAGTCCGTACAGGCACTCGCCCTGCGGCGCCTCGGACCACCCGATGCCGAGGTGTTCGCCATCGGGTAGCCGGACCGGGATCGCCAAGGCGGAATCGTGTTCGGATCCGAGTCGCTGCAGCGCCTCGGCAATCAGCTCGACAGAAACCCCGATCTCCGCCCAACGAACGTTGAGCCTGGCCAGCACATCACCGCCCTGCTGCAGCACATCGGCAGCCAGTGCGCCAAGTTCGGGATAGGCATCGGTACCGCGATGGCGCCGGCTGTCATCGTCGATGCCGCTGGCCCGACCGATCGGACCCAGCACCGCCCATTGATGTGCGGCTTGCGGGCTGAGCGGTCCAGTGCCGCGCAGTCGATCAAGGAAGGATGCGGAATGCATCGCCAGAGTAGCGTCGGCACGGATTCGGTGATGGATGGTCCGAAGCTGCTCGATCAGTACCCCGGGGGCCAGCGCCGGCTCGGCCCGGACACCGCCCGGAATCACCACCCCCCGGCCGAACCGGCTACCACACAGCTTCGAGACCAGTCGCTGGATGAGTTCCTTGTGCCAGCTGAACCGGCTGTTGGCCACAGCCAGCCCGGCCGCCTCGGTCAGTCGCATCGCCACGTCGAGGTGGTTGGCTATCCGTTCCAGCTCAGCGAAGACAACCCTGATCAGCCGGGCCCGGGACGGGACCGGCACCTCGGCGATGGCCTCGGCCGCATGACAGAAGGCGAGGGCATGGGCCACCGAGGCAATCCCTTCCAGGCGCTCCGCGACCAGCACCCCGTCGTCCAGGCTGAGCCCCTCGAACCGTTTGGCGACGCCCCGGTGCTTGTAGTGCGGCCTGATGTTGACGTGCGGTATCTCCTCCCCCGGCGTCTCGATCAGGAACTCGATCGACTCGAAAACCCCGGAGCGCACCGGGCCGAACGGAATGGTAAACATGCCATGGCCACTGACATCAACCGGTCCGGCGGTGGTGCTCGGAAACAGTCGTCGCGGCACCGAGCCTTGACCGGGTATAGGCAACTCACTCCCCTCATGCAGGGGAAGCAGCAGCGGGTCCAGCCGGGGATGACCAACGGGCTGCACCCCGGACAGGTCATGAGCGGCACGTTCATACCAAAAGGCTGCCGGCACCTCCGGCGTCACGGATTGGTACCTGAGCCGGCCGTGTACATCCGGCCGGGCCACGGTCTGGACGCTGTCGACATGGTCCTCTGCTGCCAGCAGTACGGTCAGCAGGCAGCCGTCCGGAACGGCAGTGCCATAGAGCCCGGCGAACCGAGCACCGGCGCGGATCCGGTCAAGCACTGCTGACCGCCAGGTCTCGACGTCCGCGGTTGCCGGCGGGACCCTATTGTCAGCCATCATGATCGCACCCCTTGCAGCTCGTTGGCGCCTTCGGCAAAGAGCGCCACTAAATCTTGTGGGGGGTGAATACCGAGCACTGCCAGTGCGATGACCGCCACAATCATCGGTATCACCATCCAGATACTGGGCTCGCCCCGGACGCCTGCGCCGGTCACCGTGCTCGTGGCATCACTGGTGGAGACCGCATCGGCGGGTTCGAGGACCATGCTCGTGGTGGAAGCGGTCAGACCGAAGAAGGCCACGGTGACCAGAATGACCATGATCGCGGCAGCCACCGCGTGCTGGCTGGAGATACCGCCGGCCACGATCTGGAACTCGCTTCGAAAGATGCCGAACGGAGGCATGGCTCCCAGGGCAAAGACGAGCAGTAGAAACAGCGGTGCGGTGAGCGGCAGCCGATCCATGGCTGCATGGATCCGGCCGATCTCCTTGCTGCCGAACGCGCGCACCAGTACACCGGCGCCCATGAAGGCCCCGCCCTTGGCGGCAGCGTGAGCGAGGACATGCAGCAGCACACCGGCCAAGGCGATGGGCGCCCCGAAGCTGACGCCGATAGCCAAAATGCCCATGTGTTCCATGCTGGAGTAGGCGAGCATCCGTTTCAGGTTGCGCTGCTCGAAGAGGTACAACGCGGCCAGCGCCAGTGAGAGGACGCCGAAGACGAGCAGGGTGCGCTGCGGGAACGCCGGGCCGAGCGCGCCGATCGCAATTTGGTAGAAGCGCAGGATGGCATAGAAGCTGACCGCCAGCAACGAGCCGGAGAGCAGGGCCGAGATCGGGGTCGGCGCCTCTGCGTGGGCGTCCGGCAGCCAGGTGTGCACCGGGAAGAGACCCACCTTGGTGCCGAAGCCGACGACCGCTAGTAGAAAAGCGAGCCGGACCGGCGTCTGGGGGAGTTGATCAGCAACCCGTTGCAGTGAGTCGATCGCCAGATCGTAGGACTGGCCCAGCACCTCTGCTCCGGCATAATACATCAGGATCGTTGCCAGCAAGGCGATCCCGAGGCCGCAGGAGGCGATCAGCACATACTTCCAGGCGGCCTCGGTTGAATTGTCGGTGTCATCAATCGCGACCAGCAAGGCCGAGACAACGGTGGTGACCTCGACAGCCACCCAGAGCAGCGCCAGGCCATTGACCAGCGGGGCACAGATCATCGACCAGGCAAAGGCGTTCAACCCGATGAAGAAGAGTCGGCTGTAGCGCGCGAACCGCACTCCCTCCAGCCCGCCGAGCTTGCGGGCCTCGGCCGCTTCATCGGCCAGATACCCGATCGTGTACACGGCAGTGATGGCGTACAGGAAGGTGGTCCCGAGCAGAAAGACCACCGATAGCGCGTCCGCTCGCAGGTACCGGGCCGAGGTCACGGTGTGCTGCGTCACGCTCGGCACCAAGGTAATGGCCAATCCAAACGTTGCCAGACCGGCGAGGACAGCAACCAACTGGTTCGCCTTGACCGGCAAGACCAGGGACAGCACGGTAGCGGCCAGCGGAATGGTGACCAGCAGAATCAAGATCATCTCAACCTCGCAGCCGGTCGAGATCATGAGTGGACAGGGATTGGGTCCGCCGGTGGTGTACCCGGATCAGCACGCCGAAGACCACCACAGCGACCAGCAGGTCGAACAGGAAGGCAACCTCCAAGATCAGCGGCATTCCGGCCGCGACCACCAGGCTGGCCAGCGAAACCCCGTTCTCCAGCGAGAAGAACCCAATGGCCTGGCTGACCACGTCACGGCGCAGGATCATCAGCATGAACG
>JBBSQO010000084.1:0-7561 GCA_038244025.1 Propionibacteriales bacterium | reverse complement strand
TGGGGGGCGGTGGCACTGGGTGCCCTGGGCGCCTGGCTGGGTGCCCGGCACCGCAAGGCCAGCTTCCTCGCCATCGCCGACGCGCTGGCGCCGTCCATCGTCATCGCCCAGGGGATTGGCCGGCTCGGCAACTGGTTCAACCAAGAGCTCTTCGGCCGGCCGACCACGCTGCCGTGGGGGCTGGAGATCGCGCCCGCGTACCGGCCGCCCGGATTTGAGCAGTTCGGCACCTTCCACCCCACCTTCCTCTACGAGCTGATCTGGGACTTTGTCGTGTTCGGCATCCTGATCTGGGCCGACCGCCGGTTCACCTTGGGCCGGGGCAAGGTCTTTGCCCTCTACGTGGTGCTCTACACGGCGGGGCGGTTCTGGATCGAGGCCTTGCGGATCGATACGGTCAACGTGGTGGGCGGCTTCCGGCTGAACAACTACACCTCACTGATCGTCTTTGTGCTGGCCCTGATCTGGCTGATCTGGCTGGTCAAGAAGCGGCCAGGTCGGGAGACGGTGGTCGAGCAGGATGCGCCGGCCGCTGTGACAGAGACCGCTGTGACACCAGCAGACCCCGAGGCGACCGCTGAGGCAGACCCCATCGAGACGACAGCCGAGGCAGACCGCACCGAGGCGACCGTTGAGGCATACCGAACCGAGACGACAGCCGAGTTGGAGAGCGACGAGAAGAAGACCAGCTAGCGCGCCGCGCTCAGATAGTGAGACGACTATTCCGTAGCCTGGGATATGGGAGTTCAATTTCAGCATCCGCCATGGGCCATTGTCGTCCCCCGGTGTGCCACTGCAGCACACAACCCATCTGCGGCGTCTCCGCAGAGCCGACGGGAGTCCGAAGCCATGTCCGTTACGCGCACCCATGTGGTCCAGGCAAAAGAGTCGATCACACACTCCCGGCCCTCTCGACCAGCCCGCACCTCCCAACCATCCAAACAGGGCCTCTACCGCCCCGACTTCGAACATGATGCCTGCGGCGTCGCCCTGGTCGCCACTCTGACCGGCCGGCCCAGCCGGACCATCATCGACCAAGGGCTGGAGGCCTTGCGCAACCTTGATCACCGTGGCGCAACGGGTTCGGATGTGGCGACCGGTGATGGTGCCGGACTGCTGATCCAGGTACCGGACCGGTTCCTGCGGGAGCGGTGCGACTTCGCCCTGCCGGAGGCCGGTTGCTATGCCGTCGGGATGGCGTTCCTGCCCGCTGATGCTGCTGCCGCGGCAGCCGCCCGGCAGCAGATCGAGGCGATAGCCGCCGAGGAGGGGACCCGGGTGCTGGGCTGGCGGCCGGTGCCGGTGGACCCGGCCTCCCTGAGCCAGACGTCGCGGGCCAGCATGCCGTGTTTCGAGCAGCTGGTGGTCACCTCGGCGGCCGGCCAGTTATCCGGCCTGGCACTGGAGCGGCAGGTGTACGGATTGCGCTGCCGGGCCCAGCACGAGACCGGCGTCTACTTCGCCTCAATGTCGGCCCGGACGCTGATCTACAAGGGGATGCTGACCACCAGACAGTTGGAACAGGTCTTTGGTGACCTGCGGGACCCGTTGCTGGCCAGCGCCCTGGCGGTGGTGCATTCCCGGTTCTCCACCAATACGTTTCCCTCCTGGGAGCTGGCGCATCCCTTCCGGCTGGTGGCACACAATGGCGAGATCAACACGGTCCGGGGTAACCGGAACTGGATGCGGGCCCGGGAGACGCTGTTGTCCTCGGCGCTGATCCCTGGCGATCTGCAGCGGTTGTTCCCCATTTGTACTCCAGGTGCCTCAGACTCGGCCTCCTTCGACGAGGTGCTGGAGCTGCTGCATCTGGGTGGCCGCTCCCTCCCGCACGCGATGTTGATGATGATCCCGGAGGCCTGGGAGAACCATGCCGAGCTGGACCAGGCGCGCAAGGACTTCTATGCCTTCCACTCCTGCCTGATGGAGCCCTGGGACGGTCCGGCCTGTGTGGTTTTCACCGACGGCAACCAGATCGGTGCCGTGCTGGATCGCAACGGTCTGCGTCCGGGCCGCTACTGGGTCACCGACGACGGTCTGGTGGTGCTGGCCTCCGAGACCGGGGTGCTGGACATTCCGGCTGACACGGTGGTGGCCAAGGGCCGGCTACAGCCGGGCCGGATGTTCCTGGCCGACCTGACCGAGCATCGGATCATTGATGACGAGGAGATCAAGGACTCACTGGCGACCGCGGCACCGTACGGTGAATGGCTGCTGGCCGGGCGGCTGAATCTCGACCAGCTGCCGGACCGCGAACACACGGTACACAGCCATGCCTCGGTCACCCGGCGGCAGCAGGTTTTCGGGTACACCTCCGAAGAGCTCAGGATGATCCTGGCCCCGATGGCCAGCACCGGTGCCGAACCCATCGGCTCGATGGGGACCGACTCGCCGATCGCCGCCCTCAGCGCCCGCCCGAGGCTGCTGTTCGACTACTTCAGCGAGCTCTTCGCCCAGGTCACCAATCCGCCACTGGATGCCATCCGCGAGGAGCTGGTCACCTCGCTGTACAACACGATCGGGCCGGAATGGAACATCCTGGACCCGGGACCGGCATCGTGCCGGCGGCTCGTCATTGGATTTCCAGTGCTGGACAACGACGCGCTGGCCAAGATGGTGCACCTCAACGCCGACGGGGACCTGCCCGGCTATGCCACCCACGTGGTCCGCGGGTTGTACCCGGTCGATGGTGGTGGCGCATCCCTGGCAGCCGCCCTTGACCAACTAGCAGCCGAGGTCTCGGCCGCGATCCGGTCCGGAGCCCGGACCATTGTGCTGTCCGACCGGCACTCCAACGCCGAGCTGGCGCCGATCCCGTCCCTGCTGCTGACCGCGGCAATCCACCAGCACCTGGTGCGGGAGAAGACCCGGACCAAGGTCGGGCTGGTGGTGGAGGCTGCCGATGTCCGCGAGGTCCACCATGTCGCCTTGCTGATCGGTTACGGCGCCGCCGCGGTCAACCCCTACCTGGCCATCGAGTCGGCCGAGGATCTGGCCCGGGCCGGCGTCTACCTCGACGTCGAGCCGGAGGTGGCGGTGCGCAACGTGATCAGGGCCCTCGGCAAGGGTGTGCTCAAGGTGATGAGCAAGATGGGGGTCTCCACGGTGGCTTCCTATACCGGTGCCCAGATCTTCGAGGCGCTCGGCCTGTCCGATGAGGTCATCGACCGCTACTTCACCGGCACCACCAGTCGGCTGGGCGGCATTGATCTGGACGAGCTGGCGGCTGAGGTGCGGCAACGGCACCTGGTGGCCTATCCCGCCGACGGCATCCCGCTGGCTCACCGGACGCTGCAGGTGGGCGGTGAGTACCAGTGGCGCCGGGAGGGCGAGCCGCACCTGTTCGACCCGGAAACCGTCTTCCGGTTGCAGCATTCCACCAGGTCTGGCCGCTACGACATCTTCTGCCAGTACACCGCGCACATCAACGAGAGCTCGAAGCGGCTGATGACGCTGCGCGGGTTGCTGGAGTTCACCGAGGATCGCCCCCCGGTGCCGATTGATGAGGTCGAGCCGATCTCGGAGATCGTCAAGCGGTTCTCCACCGGGGCGATGAGCTATGGCTCGATCAGCCAGGAGGCACATGAGAACCTGGCAATTGCGATGAACCGGCTGGGCGGCAAGTCCAACACCGGCGAGGGTGGTGAGGACACCGACCGGCTGCACGATCCGGCACGGCGCAGTGCGATCAAGCAGGTGGCCAGTGGCCGGTTCGGAGTCACCTCGGACTATCTCAGCAGTGCTGACGACATCCAGATCAAGATGGCCCAGGGTGCCCAGCCCGGGGAGGGTGGCCAGCTGCCCGGAGCGAAAGTCTATCCCTGGATTGCCGGCACCCGGCACTCCACCCCGGGGATCGGCCTGATCTCGCCACCACCACACCACGACATCTACTCGATCGAAGACCTCAAACAGCTGATCCACGACCTGAAGTGCGCCAACCCGTCCGCCCGGGTGCACGTCAAGCTGGTCGCCGAGGCGGGGGTGGGCACGGTTGCCGCCGGCGTCAGCAAGGCCAAGGCCGATGTGGTGCTGATCTCCGGCCATGATGGTGGCACCGGCGCGGCACCGCTGACCTCGCTCAAGCATGCCGGCGGCCCCTGGGAGCTGGGTCTGGCCGAGACCCAGCAAACCCTGCTGTTGAACGGTTTGCGGGACCGGATCGTGGTCCAGGTCGACGGTCAGCTGAAGACCGGCCGGGATGTGATCATCGGAGCCCTGCTCGGGGCGGAGGAGTTCGGCTTCGCCACCGCACCGCTGGTGGTCAGTGGCTGCGTGATGATGCGGGTCTGCCACCTGGACACCTGTCCGGTCGGGGTGGCCACCCAGAACCCGGTGCTGCGTGCGCGGTTCAGTGGCAAACCTGAGTTCGTGATCAACTTTTTTGAGTTCATTGCCACCGAAGTACGCGAATACCTTGCCGCGTTGGGATTCCGGTCCGTCGCCGAGGCGGTCGGGCATGTCGAGGTGCTCCGGACCCGCCGAGCCGTTGATCACTGGAAGGCCGCCGGACTTGATCTTGCGCCGATCCTGCATCGACCCGCGGTTCCGGCCGGCAGCCCGATGTCGTGTGTCAGTGGCCAGGATCACGGGTTGGCCGGCTCTCTTGACGTGGAGCTGATCGAGCTCTGCCAGCCGGCGTTGAGTGGCGGAGACCCGGTCCGGGCGTCGCTGGGAATTCGGAACGTGCACCGTACGGTCGGCACCATGCTCGGCCACCAGGTCACTCTTGCTACCGGTGGCCGGGGGCTGCCGGATGGCACCATCGACCTCACCTTCAACGGGTCGGCCGGTCAGAGCTTCGGTGCCTTCCTGCCGGCCGGGATCACCCTCCGGTTGGAGGGGGACTGCAACGACTACCTGGGCAAGGGGCTGTCTGGTGGCCGGCTGGTGGTTCGGCCCGACCGGACGTCCATCTTTGCTGCCGAGGAACAGATCATTGCCGGCAACGTGATCGGGTACGGTGCCACGTCCGGCGAGATCTTCATCCGCGGTCAGGTGGGCGAACGGTTCTGTGTCCGCAACTCCGGCGCCGTAGCGGTGGTCGAGGGACTGGGTGATCACGGCTGTGAGTACATGACCGGCGGTGAGGTGGTGGTCCTCGGCGGCACCGGGCGCAACGTGGCAGCCGGCATGTCCGGCGGGGTCGCCTACATCCTGGATCTTAACCACAGCCGGCTCAATACACACCTCGTCGATGCCGTGGGTCTGGACGAGACCGGCCGACAGCGGGTGCATCAGCTGGTGCTTCGGCATGGCGAGGAGACCGGATCAGAAGTGGCCGCGGCGCTGCTGGCTGACTGGGAGGCAGCTCAGGCCCGGTTCACCAAGATCGTGCCCCGTGACTTCGCCCGGGTGCTGACCGCTGCCGAGTCGGCCCGAGCAGCGGGACTGGACGAGGCCGCGACCATGGCCCGGATGATGGAGGCGGCGAATGGCTGACCCACGAGGATTCCTGACCACCCCACGCCAGCTGGCTGAGCGGCGCCCGGTGCAGGATCGTATCCATGACTGGCAGGAGGTGTACCCGGGCGGCCCCGGCCGCGCGCTGCTGCCGATCATCTCGCAACAGGCCGGGCGCTGCATGGACTGTGGCATCCCGTTCTGTCACACCGGCTGTCCGTTGGGCAACCTGATCCCGGAGTGGAACGACCTGGTCTGGCGAGATGACTGGCAGGCGGCGCTGGAGCGGCTGCATGCCACCAACAACTTCCCCGAGTTCACCGGGCGGCTGTGCCCGGCACCGTGCGAAACCGCCTGTGTTGTTGGGATCGACGACCACCCGGTAACGATCAAGAACGTCGAGGTCGCGATCATCGATAAGGGATGGGACGACCGCCGGGTGACACCGCAGCCACCGCAGTGGCATACCGGCAAGACGGTCGCCGTCGTCGGCTCCGGCCCGGCTGGGTTGGCCGTGGCTCAGCAGCTGACCCGGGCCGGGCATACGGTCGCGGTCTTCGAGCGGGCCGACCAGCCCGGCGGGTTGCTCCGGTACGGCATCCCCGAGTTCAAGATGGAGAAGTCGGTTCTGGACCGGCGGATCCGGCAGATGAAGGATGAGGGCACCAACTTCCGTACCGGGGTCGAGGTTGGGGTTGACGTCACTGGACGGGGGCTGAAGGAGCGCTATGACGCGGTGGTGCTGGCGACCGGTTGCACCCTGGCCCGCGACCTGCCGGTGCCGGGCCGGGAGCTGGCCGGCATTCACCAGGCGATGGAGTTCCTGCCGCAGGCGAACCGGGTCGCGCTGGGCCAGCAGGTGGATGACCAGATCACCGCCACCGATAAGGATGTGGTGATCATCGGCGGCGGCGACACGGGTGCGGACTGCCTGGGGACAGCGATCCGGCAGGGCGCTGCCTGCCTGACCCAGCTGGAGATCATGCCGACGCCGCCTCATGACCGGCCCGGCCACCAGCCCTGGCCGACCTACCCGATGATCTACCGGGTGTCGTCGGCACATGAGGAGGGCGGCGAGCGGCTGTACGCGGTCTCCACCGGTGAGTTTCTCGGCGACCAGGCCGGCAACGTCCGCGCGCTGCGGCTGTCCGAGGTGACCTTCACCGATGGAAAGCTGACCCCGGTCGAAGGCACCGGGCGGGAGATCCCGGCCCAGCTGGTGCTGCTGGCGATGGGATTCACCAGGCCGGAGCCCGACGGGGTGCTGTCGCAGCTGGGGGTCGCACTGGACGAGCGCGGCAACATCGCCCGAGCCGACAACTACGCCACCAACGTGGCCGGTGTCTTTGGCTGTGGTGACGCGGGCCGGGGCCAGTCCCTGATTGTCTGGGCGATTGCCGAGGGCCGGGCCTGCGCCGCCGGCGTCGACGCGTATCTGTCCGGGGAGACCAAGCTCCCGAGCCCGATCCCACCCACCGCCCGCCAGCTGGTGGTCTGAGAACCTGCCGGTCCGTTGGCTTTCTAGACTGCCACAATGACCAGGTACGTGGCTTTGCTGCGCGGCATCAACGTCGGTGGCGCGCGCAAGGTGGCGATGCCCGAGCTGCGTTTGTTGGCTGAGAGCCTCGGGTATCAGCAGGTGTCGACCTATATCAACAGCGGCAACCTGTTGTTGTCCTCGCGGCAGCGGGCGGCCGAGGTGGTCGCCGAGCTGGAGCGCGGCATCCACCACCAGTACGGGTTCGCGGTCCCGGTGATCGTCCGTACCGATGCGCGGCTGCGTGCCGTGCTGGCCGCCAACCCGTACCCGGAAGGAAATCCGAGCCAGGTGATGGTGGCCTTCCTGGCCGGGAAGCCCGGCACCGATGCCGAACAGCAGCTGGCGTCGCTCGCAGCAGACGAGGAGCGGTTCACGCTAGGAAAGACCGAGGCCTACATCGACTTCGCCGGCGGGCTGGCCCACAGCAGGCTGGCCGCCCACCTCGGCAAGGCCATCGGCACCGAGGTCACCACCCGGAACATCCGGACGGTGGGCAAGCTGATCGGTCTGCTGGATACCTGACCCAGGGACTCGGTCTGCCGGTCGGCGCAGCGTTCACCGCCAGCAGCCAGTGTGAGCAGGACACCCGGCGCCAGCAGCCAGCGTGAGCAGGACACC
>JBBSQO010000083.1:0-7674 GCA_038244025.1 Propionibacteriales bacterium | reverse complement strand
TCTTGACCACCCGTTCGAAGGCAGGCAGGTAGATCTCCCGCAGCGTCCGCTCGTCGACCTCGGCGGATACCCGCATCCGGTCCGTCTCCTGGTTGTTGGCGGCGACGTGCTTCAGCGACACGCCCACACCTTGGGACTGCACACCTTGCACCAGGGCCGCGCCGAGCTCACCGGCCAGCAGCGGGTCCTCGGCGAGGTACTCGAAGTTCCGGCCGCACAGCGGGGAGCGCTTGATGTTGACGCCTGGCCCCAACAGCACCGCGACCTGCTCGGCCCGGGCCTCGGCACCCAGCGCCTCACCGACGCGGCGGAGCAGGTCGGTGTCCCAGGAGGAACCCAGCGCGGCGGCGGTCGGGAAGCAGGTGGCCGGCACCGAGTTGCCGATACCGAGATTGTCGGCGTCGGTGGCCTGCTTGCGCAGCCCATGGGGACCGTCGGTCACCATGATGGAGGGTATCCCGAGCCGTTCTACCGCCTTGGTGTGCCAGAAGTCAGCTCCCGAGCACAGGGAGGCCTTTTCCTCCAAGGTGAGCTCGCCCAGCAGGGCGGGAATGTCGAGCGCCATGCACCCAGGCTATGGGCAGTGTGGCACTGCGTAAACTCTCCTTGACATGTCTGCCATTTCTGCTGAGTCCGCGCACGCCAAACTCGTCGCCGACCTGACCGCTCGCTGGCCCGAACACCGGATCGCCCCGAGCCTCGGGCGGATCCAGGCCATCTGCGAGCTGCTCGGTGATCCCCAGCACGCCTACCCGGTGATTCACCTGACCGGTACCAACGGCAAGGGCAGCACGGCAATCATGATCGAGTCGCTGTTGCGGGCTTCCGGGCTTCGGACCGGCCGGTTTTCGAGCCCGCACCTGATGAATGTCACCGAGCGGATCGCGATCGATGGTAAACCGATCAGTGACGAGCGGTTCGACGAGGTATGGCACGACATTGAGCCGTACGTGCGGCTGGTCGACGAGCGGCAGATCGACGGAGTGGCAATGACCTTCTTCGAGGTGACCACCGCGATGGCGTACGCCGCCTTCGCCGACGCTCCGATTGACGTGGCCGTTGTCGAGGTGGGACTGGGCGGCACCTGGGACGCCACCAATGTGGCCGACGCCGGGGTAGCCGTGGTGACGCCGATCGACCTTGACCACACCCATCTGCTCGGCAACACGATCACCGAGATTGCCCGGGAGAAGGCCGGCATCATCAAGCCGGGTGCCCAGGCCATCCTGGCCGGCCAGGGACCGGAAGCGGCGCGGGTGCTGCTGGAGCGCTGCACAGAGGTCGGCGCGCTGCCGCACCGGGAGGGCATCGACTTCGGCCTGCTGGACCGCCGGCTCGCCGTCGGCGGCCAGCTGATCCGGCTGAACGGCAGCGAAGGTCCGGTGGGTGACATCGTGTTGCCGCTGCATGGCGCTCATCAGGCGGCCAACGCGGCGGTGGCGCTGGCCGCGGTGGAGGCGTTCATGGGCCTGAAGGCTCTCAACCCGGACGTGGTCCGAGACGGCTTCGCACTGGTCAAGGCGCCCGGCCGGATGGAGCTGATCCGCACCTCACCCTCCGTGGTCCTCGATGCCGCGCACAATCCGCACGGCGCCCGTGCTGCCGCCGCAGCCATGTCCGAGGCTTTCGACTTCAACCCGTTGATCGGCGTGCTCGCGGTGATGCGGGACAAGGACGCCGAAGGGGTGCTGCGGGTTTACCAGGAACTGATGAACCAGGTGGTGATTACCCGGGTCGGCTCGACCTCCCGCGGGATGCCGGCCGAGGAGCTGGGTGAGCTGGCTGAGGAGATCTTCGGCCGTGAACGCGTGCGCATCGTGCCCCGCCTCGATGACGCGATCGAGACCGCGGTCAGCATGGCCGAGAGTGAGACCGCCGGTCTGCCGGGTGTACTGATCACCGGCTCGGTCGTCGCTGTCGGTGAGGCACGGACACTGCTGGTCACCGAGGACGACCAGGACGTCGACGCGGGCGATAACTTTGGTGGCGACGACTATGCCACCGTCGACTGGGATGCGGTCGACATGGATGGGCAGGGTTGATGCTCACTTTGAAGCGGGACAACCCGATGCGGATGGTCTTGTTGTCGGTGCTGCTCTTCGAGGTGATCTCGTTCTCCCTGTCCATCCTGGTGATGACCCGGGTGTCCGGGCTGTCCTGGCAGCGGGCGACAGTCTTCACCGTGGCGGCAGTCCTGCTGTGCCTGGTCTCTGCTGCACTGTTGGGTAACCAGGTCGGCTACCTGGTCGGCTGGCTAGCTCAGCTGGCCGGCATCGCGCTTGGTCTGCTGACGCCGGCCATGTTCTTGGTGGGCGGTGGATTCTTCGCGCTCTGGGTGATCACATTCATCCTGGGCAAGCGGTTGGAGTCGACCCAGTCCGGTCAGATCACGGTGGACTGATCGCCGGGTTGAAACGGTGAAGGCGCCCGGAGCTCCGATGCAGCATCGGTGCCGGCCCGCCGGTCCCGATAGGGTCTGGCACATGAGTTCTGATAGCCGTCCTCGGTCCTTAGTCCTGCTCAAGCCGGATGCGGTGCGCCGTGGCCTGGTGGGGGCGATCCTGGCCCGTTTCGAGGCCAAGGGCTTCACCATCGTGGCGATGGACCAGCGTCAGGTCGACGAAGAGATGGCAGACCAGCATTACGCCGAGCATGTCGAGCGCGACTTCTACCCGCCGCTGCGGAAGTTCATCACCTCCGGCCCCTCGGTCGCGCTGGTCTTGGAGGGCGATGAGGTGATTGAAACCGTACGGCTGCTGAACGGCGCCACCGACGGCCGCAAGGCCGCTCCCGGCACCATCCGCGGCGACTACTCGCTGTCCAACCGGGAGAATCTGGTGCATGGCTCCGACTCGGCGGAGTCCGCTGAACGCGAAATCGCCCTCTGGTTCCCCGACCTGCCAGCTTGACCGGCGGTACCTCAGGTGAGCCAGCGGTCCCCGGGACGATACCTGCGTAGCCAGCGGTACCCGTAGCCTTCCAGGCTGAGCGTGGCCGTGCCGGACTCTTCGACCTCGCAATGGGTGTCCCCCAGCAAGTCGCGGAGCAGATGGCCGGATGCATCGGGGATCTGCAGCTGGACCGAAACGGGCTCCGGGCTCAGATTGTGGACCGCAATAATCGACCGCCCCTTCCAGGTGCAGGAGTGCGCAAACACGTTGCGGTTGGGCTGCTCCACGACACCAAACTCACCCCAGCCCAGCTCGGGGTTGTCGCGATAGCGATAGATCAGCGTGGTCATGAAGGACAACAGCGAGTCGGGGTGGCCCTGCTGAGCGGCGACGTTGACCTCTTCGGGTCCGAATCCGTCACTGGCTAGGGCTCTAGTCAGCCGCTTCTTGGCCGCGGTCGAGAAACCGCCGTTCGCCTGGTCGGTCCACTGCATCGGGGTTCGCACCGCGAGCCGGCCCTCGGCCTTCAGGTTCTCACCCATGCCGATCTCCTCGCCGTAGAAGAGAACAGGGGTGCCCGGCAGACTGAACAACAGGCTGTAAACCATCTTGATCCGCCGCAGATCTCCGTTCAGCATGGAGGGAAGTCTGCGCTTCAATCCACGACCGTAGAGCTGCATCCGCTCGTCTGGACCGAACGCGGCAAAGACCTCCTGGCGCTGGCTCTCGGACAGCTTGTCCAGAGTCAGCTCATCGTGGTTGCGGACGAAAGTTCCCCACTGGCAGGTCTCGGGCAGCGGTGGCCGCTGCTTCAACGCGTTGATGATCGGCTCGGCATCGGCGCGAGCCAGGGCCAGGTAGAGGTTCTGCATCCCGACAAAGTCAAACATCATGGTGATCTCGGTGCCCTGTTCGCCGAAGAACTTCAGCTGCTCGGTGAAAGGCAGGTTCACTTCTCCCAGCAGGATCGCCTCGCCACTGCGGCGATTGAGGAAGGCGCGCATCGAACGGAGGTAGTCGTGCGGGTCGCCGAATGCGCTCGCCTCCTGGGCGTCGAGGCCACGGGTCTCGATGATGAACGGGACGGCGTCCACCCGGAAGCCGGACATCCCCAGCTCCAGCCAGAACGCCATCACCTTGGAGATTTCCTCGCGTACCTTGGGATTGGAGATGTTGAGGTCGGGCTGTTGGCGATAGAACCGATGGAAGTACCACGAGCTGGTCGGTTCGTCGAACTGCCACAGGCTGTCCTCGGAACCGGGGAAGGTGACCTCGGCTGACGTGTCGGGGGGAGGGTCGGAGCGCCAGACGTAGAAATCCCGGAAGGGCGAGTCCTTGGCCGACCGCGACGCCTGAAACCACGGATGCTGATCAGAGGTGTGGTTGATCACCAGATCGGCGATGACCCGGATGCCGCGGTCACGCGCAGCACGGATGAGCTCGACCACGTCCCCAGGCTGCCGAACCGCTTGTCGACGCCGTAGTGGTCGACGATGTCGTAGCCATCATCGCGGTCGGGCGTCGGATAGAACGGCATCAGCCACAGGCAGGTGATTCCCAGCTCGGCCAGATAGTCGATCCGCCCTCGCAGACCCGGCAGGTCGCCGACTCCGTCGCCATCGGAGTCGAAGAACGTCTCGACGTCCAGGCAGTAGAAGACGGCCGTCCGCCACCATTGATCGCTGTTCTCGGTTCCGGTCATGCTGCTTCTTTCCACTTGGTAGGTCTTGGGCGCTGAAGGATTAAGAATGTACTAGTGACTGGTGATTTCGTCTTCCAGAAAGCGCGGCCGGGCGGTCAGTAGACCGAAGACCAGGAACGGGATGGCCATGGCTGCCAGAAAAGCCGTCGGTACGGTCCAGCCGCCGGTGAGGTCGTGCAGCACTCCGACCAGCAACGGGCCGGGGATGGCAATCAGATAGCCGACGCTCTGGGTGAAGCCGGACAATGCGGCCGTCCCGTCGCTGGTGCGGGCCCGCAGGCCGAGCAGAGTGAGGATCACCGGGAACGAGCCGCTGCCGATGGCCAGGAAGATCGCCCAGAGCCAGGGCAGATGTCCGGGAGCGAGCAGCAGTCCCAGATATCCGATCATCAGCGAGCCGCCGATCAGCACCATCAGACCGTACGGGCGGCCGGTGCGAGCCGCGTACGCCGGGAACAGGAACGCCAGCGGGATGCCCACCCCGGTGGCGATCCCGAGGTAGAAACCGGCGGCCGTGGCCGAGTAGCCGGCTGCCTGGTAGATCGACGGCAGCCAGCCGAAGATCGTATAGGCATGGCTGGACTGGATGCCGAAGAAGATCGCCATCACCCAGCCCAGCCGGGTCCGGGCAACGACTGCCACCCGAAGCTTGGGCGGTCCGAGGTCTGTCAGCTCGGCGGCACGGACTGCGGCGATCCGATCATGGTTGATCAACGGCAGCCACGGCAGGATGGCGATGATGGCGGTGCTGGCCCAGATTCCCAGCCCCCAGCGCCAGCCGTCCAGCGCCTGGGCAATGGGTACGGTCAGCATGCTGGCCGCGGTCAACCCGATCGTCATCACGGTGGTGTACATGGCGGTCACCAGACCGATCCGGTGCCCAAAATGCAGCTTGACCAGCGACGGCAGCAGCACGTTGGCCACTGCCACGCCGGAGAGCGCGACGGCGGTTGCCGCCAAGAAGACAACGATTGAGGTGGTCATGGCCCGGGCGAGCTGGCCGATCACCGCCAGCACGAGCGCCAAGCACAGCACCCGGTGGATGCCGATCCGGGACGCAATGCCGGGTGCCAGGAAACCGAATCCGGCAAAGCACAGCACCGGCATCGAGGTCAGCAGTCCGGCGACCGGACCGCTCATCGCGAGGCCGGAGCTGATGTCCTTCAGCAGCGGTCCGACCGCGACGGCGGCCGGACGCAGGTTGAGGGCGAGCACCAAGAGGCCGAGCAGTACCAGCCAGCGGGACTGGAGCCAGGAGCGCCCCGGTGACTCAGCCACCCGACGTACGACCGAGTCTGCCTGGTCACCGCCTGTCCCGGTCGTCACCTGTGCCAACTCCGTCCTGCCACCTCTGGTCGGTCATCACCGTACCGGAGCCGAGCAGCCGGACGTCCAGCAGCCGGACAAGGGGCTTGTCGAGGCGTAAATTGTCGTTGCGGAAGTGTCCAATGCGGCGATGCTGGGGAACGTGTGGGATACTGGCACCAGGTTCAGGGTACTGTTCAGCGCCCTAACTCGATGAGAGTCCGACCGTGAGGTGACAGTTCGCGGTCAGCGCACCGTGGAGTCTCAACCGCGACGACCTGTTCGACCGCGGGAGATGCGCACGGTGACGCGTCCCATCGACCACCGCCAGTTTTTTGTGATGCCGCCGCGGCAGCATCACCGTCGATTCGGTGCCTCGCGCGCCGACGGTAAGGAGCACGGATGCTCGATCAAGAGCCCGAAGCAACAGCTACACCCCTCAATCCCCAAACCACGACGGCCAACCCCCAAACCACGACGGAGCCCGCCCCGACCCGGCGTCGGCGTGCCGCCAGCCGGCCGGCCGGTCCACCCTCCCCATCTCCCACCCAGGACAGTGCACCCGTCCAGGACGGTACGTCGCCGGTGGCCGGTTCAACTGCGGCACCGCCGGCCAAGAAGGCCACCCGGAAGCGGGCTACCAAGAAGGCAGCCGTACCGGAGGCTGGGACGGACACTCAGGCAGCCGATAGCAGCACCGGTCCGGCTGCAGCTGCGGACGCCCCAACCGACAACCCGCCAGCTGAGGCGCCGCCGGCCAAGAAAACTGCCCGGAAGCGTACGGCCAAGAAGGCGGCGACCGCACCGGAGCCGGTGGCCGGGGCCGCCCCAGAGAGCAACGTGGGCCCAGAGAGCAGCGTGGGCCCGGAGAGCAGCGTGGGCCCGGAGAGCAGCGTGGGCCCGGAGAGCAGCGTGGGCCCGAAGAGCAGGGAGCAGCCGGCCACCCGTCGCCGGTTGACCAAGGCGCTGGCGGATCCGTTCGCGTTGCCGGAACCCGTACCGGTCCAGTCCGGTCCGGATGCCGGTGCAGAAAAGTCAGTGCAGCAGGACTTTAGTCAGCAGGACGGCCAGACACAGAATCAGCCGTCGGCGCGGGGGGGCGGCCAAGACTCCACGGAATCAGTCAGTCGCCACGACTCCGGTGACCGCGGCAGGCCTGAGGACTCGGGTGATGATACCGACTCCGATACCGATGGTGGCGGTGACGGCAATGACCCGCGTCGTCGTCGCCGCCGTCGGGGTGGCCGCCGCCGCCGCCGCGGTGGTCCGGATGGCAACGACGATTCGGACCAGAATGACAATGACCAGAACGACAATGACCAGAATGAAAATGGCCAGAACGACAATGACCAGAACGACAATGACCAGAATGACAACGCGTCCTCGTCCCACAAAGACCATGCCGCGAGCAATCGCGCCGCGGGCAATCGAGCCGCCGACACGCCCCGCGCTGACAAGTCTGGTGCCGCCACGTCCGGTGACGGCCACAAGTCGGGGGCAGCGGCCGGGGACCAGGAGTCCGACCGCGCTGACTCCGAGGCAGCTGAGTCTGAAGGAGGAACGCGCCGTCGCCGTCGCCGTCGCCGCCGCAGCGGTGAGGACGCCGGACAATCCGAGGACGATCCCTCCGACACGGTCGTACGGGTCCGTGAGCCCCGCAAGCCGAAGCGGGCCAGCTCCGAGGTCACCGGTATTGAGGGATCGACCCGGATGGAAGCCAAGCGCCAGCGCCGCCGCGAAGGACGCGACGCCGGCCGTCGCGCGCCGATCCTGAGC
>JBBSQO010000082.1:0-7777 GCA_038244025.1 Propionibacteriales bacterium | reverse complement strand
TCTCGGTCGGATGGCTTGGCGCGACCCGCATCGACGGCGCCGGCGGCCCTCCTCGATGAAGCAACGGCACCCCAACTGGGTGCTGTCCAGCTGCAGGCCCAGCGCCCGGCCGGCCCGGACGCCAGTTTTGCCGAGGCTGCCGACGAGGCGGGGGAGGCGGCCGAGGTGGCCGGCTGGTTGGCCGGGCTGGCCCGTCAGGGCGTCGACTATCGCGAGATGGCGATCCTGTTCCGGATCAATGCACAGTCACCCGCCTTCGAGCAGGCGATGGCCGACCGACAGATTCCGTACCTGGTTCGGGGAGCCGAGCGGTTCTATGAGCGTCCAGAAGTACGCCAGGCACTGTTGTCCCTGCGCACCGAAGCTCGGGCAACTGGCCGGGACCCGGCTGCCGGTTCGGCTGATGGCGGCGCCGGCCCGGAGCCCGACGCTGTCCGGCAGGTCAAGGCGGTGCTGTCCAGCCTGGGCTGGACGCTCAATGCGCCGACCGGCGCGGGTGCGGTACGGGAACGCTGGGAGTCCCTGGCTGCCCTGGTCAGTGTGGCCGAAGACCTGGCCGCCGGCGGTGCGCCTGGGATCGCCGCGGAGCCGACCACAGGGCCGCAGGGGGTCGTCGATGTGCCGACCGGGACGGCTCCAGGTGTGTACACACCGGTGACCCTGACCCTGACCATGATCTCGGCCGAGCTGGACCGTCGGGCCGACGCGCAGCATGTACCGACCGCGCAGGGCGTCACGGTGTCCACGATCCACTCGGCCAAGGGACTGGAGTGGGAGGCGGTCGCGGTGGTGGGGGCCCACGAGGGCACGCTGCCTTTCGTGCTGGCGCAGACGCCGGCCGAGATTGCCGAAGAACGACGACTGTTGTACGTGGCCATCACCCGGGCAAAACAGCACCTGCGGATCTCCTGGTCGCGGACCCGGTCCGGACAGGGTCATCAGCGTTCCGCCTCCCGCTTTCTGGATGGGATTCGGCCGGTGAGCTCGAAGCGCGGCGGCGGCCCTGCCACCCCGTCGAAGAGCCGCAACCGGCGTACGGCGTTGACCGCCAACTGCCGCAGTTGCGGTAAATCCCTGCATGACGGAAAGGAACGAAAGCTCGGTCGGCACGTGGACTGCCCGGCCAGCTATGACGAACAGACGCTGGAACTGCTGAAGGTGTGGCGCAAGCAGGAGGCGGCCAGTCAGAGCCTGCCTGCCTACTGCATCTTCACCGACGCGACCCTGATGGCCATCGCCGAGGCGCGGCCGTCCAATGGTCGGGAGTTGATCAGAATTCAGGGCTTGGGGCAGACCAAGGCATCGAAATATGGCGATCAGGTGATCGCCATAGTCGCGACCGAGAGTGCCTAGCAGAAAGCCATTGTAGGAACTGGATCCCATTATCGTCGTGACGTGGCTCTGACCAGGGAGCGACAAGATCGGTCGGCGGTGAGATTCTCACTACCTCGTCGGGATCCTCAGCTAGCGACCGCAGTAGTTCGTGCGAGATATCTGAGCCGGCGCCATCGCGAGCGCGGACCTGCGGACCGTTGTGTACCTGCAGTCGTCGAGTATTCCGGGCGAGGCTCCCGGCCAGGTGGTCTGCCGGATCCAGGCAGAGCAAGACGTCCAAGTACGACAATGATGTAGTCGCGACCGTCGCGACAGAGAGTGCGTAGTAAAAAAACAAATGTGGGAAATGCCGGAAAATCATTTGCCGATCGGCCACCGGACTCTTTAGTGTGGTTCTCGGCTCCTTTCACCGAAGTGGACGAGTCAGGCCCGGACAGCTAGCTGATCGAGATTCATTTCCTTGATCGCCGTCGACGAGAGGAGGGCAGCACCGATGAAGATGTTACTGACAGACACCGCGCGTCGCGCGAGTGTGCATCCTGCTGCCCAGACGTTCCCGTCCAGTGCTGCGTGGTTCGTCACTCCCGGCGTGCCGTCCATGTCCACCGCTCCCCAGCCGAATGGTGTGGTGACCGCCACCTCCAGCATTCCGCCCTCCGGCAGCGTCTGCGGGCCGCACTTTGCGCATCGCGATCTGGTCCCTGCCGGGATCGGGGCCGCCGGGATCGACGCCATCCAGGGCGCTGCCTTTGCTGGTGACGACGCGCGCGACCGTGACATGGACATCACCGATGACAAGTTTTCGACCCGTTTGGGACCCCTGATCTGGAGTCACCCGGCTTAGCCGCAGGCAAGCCGACTTCCAGGCCGTGAATCCCGAGCATCCGGGATTCGCGGCCTTCGTGTTTCCCGGCCAACCACCGGACTCCTGACTGGGGTTCGACAAGCAGACAAGTTGGTCAGCATGAACTATCCAGGAGGCGACCTCGTGGCCTCGCTGCTGCTCGAGTCACCTGGTGCATCCAGTGGGGAACTCGATGAACTACCCTGCCGCCTCGTCGATCCGGAACTCTTCTTCGCCGAGTCACCGGTCGAGGTGGAACGAGCTAAGGCGCTGTGCCAGGACTGCCCGGTCAGGGCTGCCTGCCTGGCCGGGGCATTGCAACGTCAAGAGCCGTGGGGCGTTTGGGGCGGCGAGTTGCTGGTCTCCGGCACTGTGGTGGCGCGCAAGCGTCCCCGCGGCCGGCCGCGCAAGCACCCGGTCACCGAACCAGCAGCCGCCCGTACCGATGTCGGGCGCGCCGCCTGAGAGTGAGCGTATAGCAATGGTGAGCAGTGCTTTCGGCTCAGCAGCCACCGGGGTCGAGACAGGCAGGGTTCATGCCAGGGTGTGGTGGCCGTTCCGAGCGAAGAACGAGCGAGGTGGGCAGGGCGTGAACCTTGCCCACCTCGACACCTGGCCACCTACCACTCGCCATCGAGCTTGGCCTCGATGCTGCGGCTGTGTTCTCGGGTGCAGGAGTCGCACAGGATGGTGCGGTGTTCCCCGTCACTGGTACGGTCGATGGCCTGGCTCCAGGTCCAGGGCACCCCGTTTCCGGCAACAATCCGGGCCGGATCGGCTACCCGCCCACAGGCGCTGCAGCGCGCCATCGGCTGGTCGGCCGAAGTCATCATCAGTGTTCCGATGCACTGGTGACGTACCCGGGAAGAAACTCCTCCAGCACAGCGCGGAAGGGGGCGCGGACGTCCAGCTGGGACAGTACGGCCACGCCACCGAGCCAGACCCGGTGAATCAGCAGGTAGCTCGGCGGCAGGTTCAGCCGCATGGCCACACCGCCGGAGGCGTTGGAGTCGGACACCCGGCGATACTGCTCGCGCATCCAGTCGCGGTTGAAGTGGAACTCCGCCACGGCCGCCGGCTCGACGAACGGTGACAGGTAGTCCAGCAGATCATCGGGGTTCACGTCCTTGGCGAGGAACCCCTCAACTCGCAGCCCCTCCACCACCTGGTCGGCGTCCCCGTCGGCGGCAATGCGTAGGATCCGTCCCATGGCGGGCGGTAGACCGCCGGGCAACCGCGCCACCAGCCCCCAGTCGACGACGCCCAGCCGTCCGTCGGTGAGGACCTTGAAGTTGCCCGGGTGCGGGTCGGCGTGCAGCAACCCGGCCGTGCTGGGTCCGGCAAACAGGAAGCGTACGTAGCGCAACGCCAGCGCATTGCGTTGCTTCTCATCGCTGGTCGTTGCCCCCGATAACGGTTCGCCTTCGATCCACTGACTGACCAGCACCCGGGAGGTGTGGGTCAGCACCTGCGGCACGACGAATTCCTTGTGTCCGGTGAACGCGTCCGCTGCCTTGGCTTGGTTGGCGGCCTCGATGGTGTAGTCGACCTCCTCACTGATCCGCGCCGTGAGCTCGGAGACCAGCGGCTTGACATCGATGCCGCCGGTCAACGGGGAGACCACACTGGCCAGCCGGCCGATCTGGCGCAGATCCGATCGGAGAGCGGCGCCGGCACCGGGGTACTGCACCTTGACCGCTACCGGCTGGCCGTCCGCCGCCCAGACGGCACGATGGACCTGGCCGATCGAAGCTGCTGCCGCCGGCAACGGGTCGAAATCGGAGAAGAGGTCCCGCCACCCGGATCCCAGTTCACGTTCCAGCACCGCATTGACCCGTGAGGCCGGCATTGGCGGTGCGGAGTCCTGTAGCCTCTTCAGCTGGGCCCGGTACGGGGCTGCGACCTCCTCGGGCAGCACAGCCTCGAACAGGCTCAACGCCTGACCGAACTTCATCGCACCACCTTTGAGGTCACCCAGTACCTGGAAGAGCTGGCGGGCTGCCCGATCCCGCATCTGGCTGCTGACTACCTCAGCCGGTGCACCACCGATGCGCTTGCCGAGGCCCATGGTTGCCCGGCCGGCAAAGCCGAGCGGCAGGGACGCCAGTCGGGCGCCTCGCGACCAGGTTGACTGGGCCAGTGACTCCCGATCGCGCCGCCGCGGCGGCTGCGGTCCTGGGTTGGCATCCCCTCCGGTGGCGGGAGCGTCGTCTGCGCGCGGATCATCTGCGGCCATGCCCCTATTGTGCCGTGCCGCCAATAGAGAGACTGCGGCGGCTATTGCCGCTCCAGCCACATCCGCAGGCGGGGTGCATGGGCCAGCGTCGCAGTCTGGTGGCGTAGCTGTCCGGCGTGATCTCGATGGTGCTGCCAAATGACTCCGGCCGATGACCGCCGAGGAAGGCCCAGACCTGGGTGGCAGCGACGGCTGCGGCCCAGTGCGTCAGCAACGGAACCGGCGTGGTGCGGATCCGTGGCAGCTGGGCCACCAGTAACGGCCAGTTGGCGTCGGCCTCGCAGCGGGTCAGGTCCAGGCAGCGCATGCAGGCGCTTTGCCCGGGAACAACCAGCGGGCCCACCACAACGCCCTCACCCAGGGTGCGGACGAAGAGGTGCGACTGGTCATCGCGCAGCAGGCTGTCGGAGATTGCTCGGTCACACTCGGCAGCGTCGGTGGCCACAATGGTGAAGTGGCAGGTAGCTCCTTCCGGCTTGGTCCAGTGGTTGACAGCCACCACCCGCTGCCCGGCTGGGATCATTGCGACCAGTTGTCGACGCAGCGCCTCCGCGCAGGTGGCGCCACGGGGCAGTCCGGGATAGAGCGAGGAGTCCAGTGGATTGTTGTCCACCAGGTACAGCACATCGACATCAGGTCGGGCCAGGTGACGGGCCATCTCCTTGCCGAGGGTGCCGGCACCGACCAGCCGGATCCGGGCCAGCTCTGACCGGGCGGGTCGCGGCCGAACTCCCTCGCTGAGCAGTCCGGCCTGGTCAAGCGCCGACAAGGTCCAGTCGATCAGGCCGGGATCGAGTTGGCCAGTGGCGTGGATCTCCCGTACGTGATGACAGCCATCCAGCAAGCTGATGACGGTGCCAATCGATGGATCCATGTCCTGCAGGATCACCGCTGGCCCTGGCGACAGGCCGATCTGCACCGCGTCATGCCCGCGTTGCAGTACCGGCGTGTTCGGTGCCAGCCGGGGATAGCTGTACCGGTCGAAGGGGCGCTGCGCGGGCATCGGTGGGGTTGCTGTCGGCTGACGGTGTGCTGATCTGGGTGCCATGGAACAAGGTTGGCCTATCCAGCAGCGGGTTTGCGGAGTTCTCCACAGGCAATCGGAGGTTCGCTGTCTGGTGATGGAGAAGTCGGGTTCGACGAGAGGGCAGGCAGGACAGGGGCAGGCAGGACAAGGGGGCAGGCAAAAGGGGGCAGGCAAAAGGGCGGACACCACAATGGTGCCCGCCCCGATGGTCTTGGGTCGTCTCAGGCCTTGCCGAGGATCCGGTTCAGGTTGGTGCCGCATTCGGGGCACTTGGCCTTGGCCATCCGGGTGCCCTTGTCATTCACATGGACATCACCGGTAGCCTCGCGCTTCGCCTTACACGTCACGCAGTAAAACTCGCCGCTGTAGGTCTCTGCAGCCACGTTTCCTCCTTGCTCGTTGGTGTCCGTAAACGGGTCATATTCACGGGACAGCGTTGCATCCCTGCAGCGCCTTTCGTCGCCACTTTACGGCAGAGCCCCTCGTAGGTCACCGCTGCGGGGTGGTCAGGGTGTCGATGTGCCGATCTGGCATGGCGCGGGCGGAGCCACCAGAACCGAATCAGGAGAAGCTTGGGTGCGCGGGACGGCAGTCGGCAGAAAAACCAAGACCCCACGATGTCGGGATCCGCTTGCCTTCCCCTGCGAGCGGACCGACCATCTGGGGTCTTGGTGTCAGGAACGCTAGGCCCTTTCCGCACGGAGCGTCAAATATGACCGTCCAGCGGCTGGGAAAACCAGGTGAATGGCTGGTGATCTCGCGGTGACCTCCTGCGGTTCGTCATAGACGCACCCCTGCTGCGGGTGCTAGTTTCCCTTGACCGACCCACCCACCGCCTGATCCCTCTGGAGCTCCCGATGGCCATCGACACCAATCCGCTTCCCCAGCGGGCCGACCGCCGGGCGATGTTGGTCAGCAAGGGCTGGATCCAGGGGGTCGCCATTGTGATGATCTTCGGGTTCTTTGTGATGGGGATCCTTGCCTATCGGACGTACACAGCCTCGATGCCGCAACCGGACAAGGTGGTGAGCAGCAGTGGTGCGACCGTCTTCACGACGGCTGACATCACCGCAGGCCAGGAGCTGTTCAACAAGCGAGGCCTGATGCAGTACGGGTCAATCGTCGGTCACGGTGCCTATCTGGGTCCCGACTACACCGCCGACTATCTGCGCCGGTCCGCCGAATTCGTGCAGGATCGGCTCGAGGCCTCCGGCTCTGCGGATTCGCACGCTGACCTGGTCAAGGAGTTCCGCACCAACCGCTATGACAAGCACACCGGAGTCCTGACCTTCACCGACAACCAGGTGCAGGCTTTCGGCGCGCTCAAGGCATATTATGGGCAGTTCTTCGGTGAGGACTCGACCAAAAATGGCCTTATCCCCAAGATGATCACCGATCCGACCGAGATCCATCAGCTGACCGCCTTCTTCGGCTGGACAGCGTGGGCCGCTGTGGCCGAACGACCGGGTCATAACTACTCGTACACCAACAACTGGCCCGCCGAGCCGCGGGTCGACAACGGGCCAACTGCCGACCTGGTGATCTGGAGCGTGCTATCGCTGATCGTGCTGCTGGCCGGTACCGGCGGCCTGTTCGCCCTCTACGGGCGCTGGAGCCAGACGATCGGCTGGCACAGCGCGGAGACGCCGGCACTATCCTTCCGGCAGCCGGGTGAGGTAAAGCTCACACCGGCACAGAAGGCGACTGCCTGGTTCTTCTTCGTGATTGCCGGGCTGTTCCTGGTCCAGGCGCTGCTCGGGGCGGCGGCGGAGCATTATCGTGCCGACCTGCTCGGCTTCTTCGGCTTCGACCTGGCCAGACTGCTGCCCTTCAACCTGGCCCGGACCTGGCACCTCCAGCTGTCGCTGCTCTGGACGGCGGCCGGTTTTCTGGCGGCCGGCATTTTCCTGACGCCTTTCATCGGCGGCCGAGAACCCAAGAGGCAGGCCACCTTGGTCTACATCTTGTTCGGTGCGGTCGTCGTGGTCACCGTAGGAAGCCTGTTGAGTGAGGCGCTGTCCATCCACGGGATCTCCTGGGCCAAGGGCCCGCTGTTCGAGCAGCAGTGGGAGTACATCGACCTTCCCCGGGTCTGGCAGGCCTTACTTACCCTCGGCCTGTTCATCTGGATCGTGATCATCTATCGGGGGATCCGGGGCCGGCTGAAGAACGAGTCCAGGGGGAACATGCCATGGATGTTCTTCTTTGCCGGCCTGGCCATCCCAGTCTTCTATGCGGTTGGGATGCTGGCCGGCAACGAGACTCATCTGTCGGTGGCCGACTTCTGGCGCTTCTGGGTGGTGCACCTGTGGGTGGAGGACTTCCTGGAGCTGTT
>JBBSQO010000081.1:0-7802 GCA_038244025.1 Propionibacteriales bacterium | reverse complement strand
TTTCCATCAGGCACAGTGTCACCGCGCTGATCCTTGCCCTCGCCCTGACCCTGGCCGCCGTCGCTGGCTGCAGCAGCAAGTCCCCCGGCACCGACCAGGCAGCGCCCAGGACGCTGGTGGTCGGGGCCACGGCCGAGCCGCAGACGCTGGACCCGTCGGCAACCGACGCGGCCGCCGTACCCCAGGTGCTGCTCTACAACGTCTACCAGACCCTGCTGAAGCTGGACGACCAGGGGAAGTTCCAGCCGCAGCTGGCCAAGTCCTGGCAAATCAGCAAGGACCGGCTGACCTACACCTTCACCCTGGATGAGGCGGCCACCTTCGCCGACGGCCGCAAGGTCACCGCCAAGGACGCGGTCTGGAGCATCCGGCGCCTCAGCAGGGGCCAGAATGTCGCCGCCGCCGGCCAGCAGAAGGTGGTCAAGTCCGCCACGGCGAAGGACGACCACACCCTAGTTGTCAGCCTGGACAGGCCCAGCAACAGCTGGCTGTTCAACATGGCGTCAACCGCCGGGATCGTCTTCGACTCCCAGAACGCGACCGACCTGGCCAACAGACCGGCCGGATCTGGGCCCTACCAGCTGGACCGGTGGACCAGGGGCGCCGACCTTGTCCTCAAGGCCAACACCAACTCCTGGGGACCTAAGCCCCACTTCAACGGGGTCACCTTCCGCTACTTCAGCGACCCGAACTCGATGAACTCCGCGATGCTGTCCGGCGGGCTGGACATCATCTCCAACCTGCAGGCACCGCAGGCGCTGGACCAGTTCGCCGACACCAGCCGGTTCACCATCATCGACGGCACCACCAACGGCGAGGTGGTGCTGTCGTTCAACCACCAGACCAAGGCATTGGCAGACAAGCGGGTCCGGCAGGCGATCAACTATGCGATCAACCGGCGGGCGTTGTTGGACACCGTCTGGAACGGTAAGGGGACCTTGATCGGTTCCATGGTGCCACCCACCGACCCGTGGTACGAGGACTTGTCCGGCACCTATCCGTACGACCCGGCCAGGGCCAAGAAACTGCTCGCCGAGGCTGGCTACGGCAACGGGTTGACGTTGCGGCTGCGGTTGCCGGCGCTGCCGTATGCGACCGCGTCCGGCCAGTTCATCGCCAGCCAGCTCAAGGACATCGGCATCACCGCCACCATCGACGAGCTGGAGTTCCCGGCCCGCTGGCTGGATGTGGTCTTCACCAAGGGTGACTACGACATGTCCATCGTCGCCCACGTAGAGCCGCGGGACATCGTCAAGTACGGCGACCCGCACTACTACTGGCATTACGACAACCCCAAGGTCACCCGGCTGATTGCCGAGGCTGACCAGGGAACTGAGGCCGAGCAGGTGACACAGATGAAGCAGGTGGCCAAGATCCTGGCCGATGATGCGGCCGCGGACTGGCTGTTCCTGCTGCCGAACCTGGTCATCACCAAGGCCGACATCACCGGCGTGCCGAAGAACGCCACCTCGCTCAGCTTCGACCTGACCCAGATATAGCGAAAAGGATAGGGTCTCTCAGCGCGTCCGCGGTCTCGACAAGCTCGACCGGCGTGCAGGTTTGGATACAACCGACGAAGGAGCAGGCATTAGCCTGTGGGCGTGCCTGTGGCGATTGCTGTGCTGAAGCGGACGGCCATCTTTGTCGTCAGCCTGCTCGTTGCCTCCATCGTGGTCTTCGTTATCTGTGCTGCGCTGCCGGGCGACATTGCCCAGGTCATCCTCGGCCAGAACGCCGATCCGGCCGCGCTGGCGGCGCTTCGCCGCGAGCTGGGCACCAACCGGCCGCTGTCGGTGCGGTACGCCGGCTGGATGGGCGGCATGCTGCATGGTGACTTCGGTCGCTCGTTCCTGACCGGGCAGCCGGTGGCCGGCCAGATCGTCTCCCGGCTGCCCATCACCGCCTGGCTGGTCGGTCTGGGGATGGTGCTGGCGCTGCTGGTCGCCGTCCCGGTCGGGATGGTGGCGGCGGTCCGGAACCGGCAGTGGGGCGGCTTCGTCGCCTCCGCGCTTTCCCAGATCGGGCTCGCGGTGCCGGCGTTCTGGGCCGGGATCATGCTGGTCTTCGTCTTCGCGGTCAAGCTCGGCTGGTTCCCGGCCAACGGCTACCTGCCGCTGACCCAGGATCCTGTCCAGTGGGCAGCCCATCTGGTGCTGCCGGTCGTCTCGCTGGCGATCGTGCAGGCCTCGGTGCTGGTCCGCTACATCCGCTCCGCCATCCTCGATGTGCTCAGCGAGGACTACATCCGGACCGCCCGGGCGATCGGCTGGACCCGGATGCGCGCCCTGCTACGGCACGGGCTGCGTAATGCCGCGCTGTCGGTGGTCACCGTGTTGGGGCTCCAGCTGGCCACTCTGCTGGTCGGTGCCATTGTGATCGAGTCCGTGTTCGCCCTGCCGGGCCTCGGTCAGCTGCTGCTGAACGCTGTCTCCCAGCGGGACCTGGTCCTGGTGCAGGGCACCGTGATGGTGCTGGTGCTCGCGGTGCTGCTCACCAACGCGCTGGTCGACCTGTCCTATCTGGCCATCGACCCCCGGCTGCGGAGTTCGCAGCGGAGCAGGAAGAGTGCCGTCAAGCATCAGGCCGGGGCGGGGCAACCGCAATGAGGAGGGCCAACCTGATCGCCGGCGCCGCACTGGTCGGACTGGTGATCATCACCGCAGTCGTGTCGCTGCTCTGGACGCCGTACGACCCGACCCAGGTGACACCGTCGGCGCGGCTGCTCAAGCCCAGCCAGGCGCACCTGCTGGGCACCGACGGGTTCGGGCTGGACATTGCCAGCCGGATCATGGCCGCGGCTCGGATCTGCCTGCTGGTCGGCATCATCTCGGTCGGCATCGCGGCCATCATCGGGGTGCCGCTCGGCATCCTGGCCGGGGTAGTCGGCGGCTGGCTGTCCGAGATCGTGATGCGGGCCAGCGACATCCTGTACGCCTTCCCGGCCCTGCTGCTGGCAATCCTGCTAGCGGCGGTGTTCGGCGCCTCCACCTGGACTGCGATGACGGCGATCGGCATTGCCAGCATCCCGGCCTTTGCCCGGATTGCCCGGGCCGGCACCCTGCAGGCGATGGCCTCGGACTATGTCCTGGCGGCCCGGTCCTGCGGCACCGGCCGGATGGCGGTGGCCGGCCGGCACATCCTGCCGAACATTGCCCCGATGCTCGGGGTGCAGGCGTCGGTCTCGTTCGGGATCGCCATCCTGGCCGAGGCGGCGTTGAGCTATCTGGGACTGTCCACCCCGCCGCCGATGCCGACCTGGGGCCGGATGCTGCGGGACGCCCAGGTGTACGTGTTCTCCGACCCGTTGCTGGCGCTGTGGCCCGGGCTCGCCATTGCCGGTGCCGTGCTCGGCTTCAACTTGTTCGGCGACGGCCTGCGTGATGTTCTCGATCCCAAGCTGCGGGAGGGGATCCGATGACATCTGAGGTCCTCCAGGTGACCAATCTTTGTGTCTCCTTCGGCCGCCGACGACCCACCGAGGTGCTGCATCAGGTGAACCTGACCATCCAGCCCGGCCAGCGGCTCGGGCTGATCGGAGAGTCGGGGTCCGGCAAGTCGCTGACCGCGCTGGCGATCATGGGCCTGCTGCCGGATGCGGCGACGGCTCACGGGTCGGTACGGTTCGCTGGCCGGGAGCTGTTGAACCGCCCGGACACTGAGATCGCCCGGCTGCGCGGGAACACGCTGGCGATGGTCTTCCAGGAACCGATGACCGCTCTGGACCCGACCATGAAGGTCGGCCGCCAGGTGGCCGAGGTGGTCCGGCTGCACCAGGGCGCGGAGTCGGGACCGGCCCGTACCGTGGTGTTAGCGATGCTGGCCGCAGTCGAGCTGGCTGACCCAGCGCGGATCGCGAACTCCTATCCGCACCAGCTGTCCGGCGGCCAGCGGCAACGGGTGGTGTTGGCGATGGCGTTGGTTAACAAGCCGGACCTGATCATCTGCGACGAGCCGACCACGGCCCTCGATGTCACGGTGCAGGCCAGGGTGCTCACCCTGCTGCGGCAGGCCCTGGATGACCAGCAGGCGGCCTGCCTGTTCATCTCCCATGACCTGGCCGTGGTGGCCCAGGTCTGCACCGAGGTGCTGGTGATGCTGGACGGCGCGATCATTGACGGCGGCCGCGTCGCCGACATCCTCGGCCACCCCGGCCATCCCTACACCGCGGGCCTGGTAGCCACGGCGCGGCTGGACCGGGTCACCCCCGGCGCGCCGTTGCCGACCGTGGCCGACTTCTATGTACCCGATGGCACCGGGCAGCAGGCGCGACGATGACTGGCGAGGCGCCGCTGTATCAGGTCAGTGCCGTGACAAGGACCTTCGGCGCGGGCGATCACCAGGTCGCGGCGGTCCGCGGCATCTCCCTAGAGGTGGCCAGAGGAGAACGACTGGGCATCGTCGGTGAGTCCGGGTCCGGCAAGTCGACGCTGATCCGGATGATGGCCGCCCTCGACCAACCCAGCTCCGGTGGGATCCGGTTTGCCGGGCGGCCGGTCTCCGGCGTCCGGGAGTCCCAGCTCGGCTTCCTGCGGAGCTCCGTCCAGCTGGTCTTCCAGGACCCGCGGTCCTCACTCAACCCCCGGATGCGGGTCGGCGACATCATCACCGAGCCGCTGCGCTCCCGGCTGCTCCGCCGCCGCGGTGACGTCCCTGCCGATCGGGCCAGGCGGCTGGCCGAGGTGATGGATGCGGTCGGGCTGCCGTTGGCGATGGCCCGGCGGTACCCGCACGAGTTCTCCGGCGGCCAACGACAGCGGATCGCGATCGCCCGGGCGTTGGCGCCCCGGCCGCAGGTGCTGGTTGCCGACGAGCCGGTCTCGGCGCTGGATGTGTCGGTCCGGGCCCAGGTGCTCAACTTGCTCAACGGGCTGGTTCGTGACTTCGACCTGACGCTGGTCTTCGTCAGCCATGATCTGACAGTGGTGCGCCATGTCTGTGACACCGTCGCGGTGATGCGCAACGGACTGCTGGCGGAGGTCGGCCCGGCCGAACAGGTCTACACCTCGCCCCGGTCGGCGTACACCGCCGAGCTGCTGGCGGCCGTACCGACCTGGGATGAGTAGACGCCCGGCCCGGCTAGGCCGATAGCGTGGAAGATCGAGGGGCGAGTAACCGCCACCATCTTCCACACCAGTGACGCCACCGCTCCAGGAGACCAATGAGGGGATGGGGCCGGTGAAAGGGATGAGACCGGTGAAGGGGCCAGGGGGTGTGTTCCTAGACTGTTTGTCCATGAAGGCTCTGCTGCTGGAAAACATCCACCCCGAGGCCGTCCGACTGCTGACCGAGCGCGATATCGAGGTCGTCCAGGTCAAGTCCGCGCTGGACGAGGACGAGCTGATCGAGGCGCTGCCCGGGGTTGATGTGCTGGGCATCCGGTCCAAGACCCACCTCACCGCACGGGTGCTGGAGTCGACGCCTGACCTGTCCAGCATCGGGGCCTTCTGCATCGGCACTAACCAGATTGACCTGGCCGCCGCCAGCAGGCAAGGGGTCGCAGTCTTCAATGCGCCATTCTCCAACACCCGCAGCGTGGTCGAGCTGGTCATTGCCGAGATCATCTCGATGGCTCGGCACCTGACCGACAAGAACGCCAAGATGCATGAGGGCCTCTGGGACAAGTCGGCCAAGGGCGCCCACGAGGTACGCGGCCGGACGCTGGGCATCATCGGCTACGGCAACATCGGCAGCCAGCTCTCGGTGGTGGCCGAGTCCCTTGGCATGCGGGTGCTCTTCTATGACGTGGCGGACAAGCTGGCACTGGGCAATGCCCGCCGCTGTGACACGTTGGCGGAGCTGCTCGCCGAGGCCGAGACGGTGACGCTGCACGTGGATGGCCGGGATGGCAATGCCGGTTTGTTCGGCCCCGAGCAGTTCGCGCAGATGCGACCGCGCAGCATCTTCCTCAACCTCAGCCGCGGCTTCGTTGTTGATCATGACTCACTGCGCGAGCACCTGTTGTCCGGTGACATTGCCGGTGCGGCGGTGGATGTCTTCTCGACGGAACCCAAGGCGGCTGGCGAGCCGTTCGTCTCAGTGCTGCAAGGGATTCCCAATGTCATCCTGACGCCGCACGTGGGTGGGTCGACCGAGGAGGCCCAAGAGGACATCGGTCGCTTCGTGGCCGGCAAGCTGCGTGACTATCTGGCCGGCGGCGCCACCAGCATGTCGGTCAACATGCCGCAGGTGCAGGTCGAGGATGGTCGGGACAACCACCGACTGCTGCACATCCACCAGAATGTGCCCGGTGTACTGGCCACGGTCAACGGCGTGCTGGCCGATCATGGTGCCAACATCGACCGGCAGGTGCTGGCCACCCGTAGCGACCTCGGTTACGTCGTCACCGACGTGGGTTGTGCGCTCACCGATGAGCTGGTGCAGAAGCTCCGAAGCCTGCCGGAGACGGTACGGCTGACCGCGATCGGTTGAAGGTGACCGCTAGGTGCCGGCTGACCGCTTCCGGCCCTTGACGAAAGCGATCACGACAATGATCACAGCCAGGCCGACGCCGACCGCCGGGCCATAGCGCTTCAGCATCACTGGGCCGACGGTCTTCAGCATGTTGATCTCGGCCGGTTCGGAAGCCGGTTCCGAGGTCGGCTGGCGAGGTGCCGCAGCGGATGGTGCTTCCTGCCGGGGGCCGCCCGGTGGGGGAGTGCCGACCGGTTCGGTATGGCTGTCGGAAGCGGCAGCGGGAGGCGGCGGCTCGGTGGCTTCTTCGGCCGGAGTTGTGCCGCTGAGCTTGTCGGTGATGCAGGCGACGAACTGGTTCAGCAGCTTGTCGCTGACATCCTGCATCACGCCGCGGCCGAACTGGGCCGGCTTGCCGGTGATCGACAGGTCGGTGGTCACCTCTACCCTGGTTCCGTCGCCGTCGGGCACCAGGGTGGCGGTGACATTGGCCGAGGCGGTGCCATTGCCCCGCTTGTCCTTGCCCTTGGCCTCGATCACCGCCCGATGCAGGCCCTGGTCACGTTCCACGAAGGTGCCAACTCCGGTGTAGACCAGGGAGATCGGTCCCAGCTTGACCTTCACCGAGCCTGCGAACGCGTCGCCGTTGACCTCACCCAGCGTGGCGCCGGGGAAGCACGGCACGATCCCTGCCAGGTCGTTGAACGCCTGCCAGGTTTCCTCGATGCCGACCGGGACGGTGAACGTGTGTATCAGATCCATGGCCTAATTATCTCCTGCCGCCGCCAGCACCGCACGCCGAGCCAGCACACCGGCCAGATGGGTCCGATATTCGGCGTCGCCGTTGATGTCGTCCGGCGGGTTCGCCCCATCGGCGATGGTGCCGACCGCGCCGGCAATGGCATCCTCATCCGGCGCCACCCCAACCAGCGCCTGCTCGACACCGGTCGCCCGGATTGGGGTGGACCCCATATTGGTCAGTGCCACCCGCGCCTCGGCAATAGTGCCATCTATGCTCCGCGCAGTCCTAGTGCCACCCTCCAGGCGTACGGTGGCCGCCACCGCAACGATTGACCACTGCTGGGCGATCCGGACGAACTTCTCGTACGCCGCGCCCCAGCCGGTGTACTTGGGCACCCGGACCTCTGCCAGGATCTCGTCCTCACCGATCGCGGTAGTGACCAGGTCGACGAAGAAGTCGGCCGCCGAACCGGTCCGCCTACCGCCGGGCCCGATGATGATGAACTCGACCGCCAGCGCCAGCACCGGGGCCGGCAGGTCACCGGCCGGATCGGCGTGCACCAGGGCGCCGCCGAAGGTGCCGCGATGGCGGACCTGCGGGTCGGCGATCGTGGCCGCCGCCTTGCCGAGCAACGCTGCGTGTTCGGCAA
>JBBSQO010000080.1:0-7902 GCA_038244025.1 Propionibacteriales bacterium | reverse complement strand
GGATCGTTTTTCCAATCAGCGCTCTCGGACGGTACCTGGGGAGGCCAGCATGAACAGAGAGACCAGCAGGAATCGGCCCATCACTTCCAACAGCATGCAGCTGCCGGATGGCGAGATCGTCCTGAGGGGCACCGACCCCACGGTGAGCAGGGCTCTGTGGTGCACCCCAATGCGGTTGGAGGCCCGGGCCGTCCGCTCCGCACTGCCGGCCGGCCTCGCTGAGCAGGTGCAGCTGACCGGCGCCGGCCGAGCCCATTCCGAGCATGCCGCCCGGACGGCTGCTTGGCAGGATGCGGATGGGATTGGCGTGGTTGGCATTGCTGGAGCGCTTGATGCGAAGTTGCAGGCCGGCGATGTTGTGGTTGCCGACCGGGTGTGGGGCCCGTCCGGTCCGAGCCAGGCCAGGCAGCTGCCGGCCGCGGCACTGGTGGCGGCGCAGCTCCGGGCGACCGGCTTGCGGGTTTTCGTCGGCCCGGTGGTCAGCCAGGACCACCTGGTTTCTCGTGCCGGTGACCGGCAGCGTCAGGCTCGCGCCGGCGCCCTCGCCGTCGACATGGAGTCGTTCTGGTTGCTGCCAGCAGACCGGCCCGGTCTGGTGGTCCGCGTCATTGCCGACACTGCCGGGCAGCGGCGGCTGCCGCCGAGGACACTCGGCCGGGTGCGGACCGCGGTTCGCGCCCTGCCGGCCCTCGCTCCGGTGCTGGCCCAGTGGGGTGCCGCCCTCGGCAGCCGGGAGGTGCTGTTGCCAGGTCCGCGATCCTTCTGCGCCGGTGTCGAGCGGGCGATCGAGATCGTCGAGCTGGCGCTGCACCAGCGTGGTGCTCCGGTGTATGTCCGCAAGCAGATCGTGCACAACCGACACGTGGTGGCGGAGCTGGAACAGCGCGGCGCCGTCTTCGTCGATGAGCTGGACCAGATTCCCGCAGGTGCCACCACCGTCTTCTCCGCCCACGGAGTCTCCCCCGCGGTCTGGACCGCAGCCCGGTCACGGCAGCTAGATGTCATTGATGCCACCTGCCCACTGGTGACCAAAGTGCATACCGAGGTGCGCAGATTCTCCGACCGGGGCGATACGGTGATCTTCATCGGCCATGCCGGCCATGAGGAGTCCGAGGGCACCATGGGTGAACGCCCCGGTCAGACCGTCCTGGTCCAGGATGTCTTTGACGCCCGCACCGTACAGGTCGCCGACCCGGACCGGGTCACCTATCTGGTGCAGACCACCTTGTCCGCCTACGATGTTGATGACATCGTCTCGGTGCTCCGATCCCGGTTTCCCCGGCTCCGAGCACCGGCGACGGACGACATCTGCTATGCCACCACCAACCGGCAGGATGCGTTGGCGGCCGTTGCCGATGAGTCGGACCTGATCCTGGTCGTCGGCTCGGAGAACTCCTCCAACAGCCTGCGGCTGGTCGAGACGGCGCAGCGGCTCGGCACCGCGGCGCACCTGATCGATGACGCCGGCGACATTGATCTCGGTTGGCTCGCCGGCGCCCGGACCATCGGCATCACGGCCGGGGCCTCGGCCCCGACCACGCTGGTGGATGAGGTGGTCGACAGTCTGCACGGCCTTGGGCCGGTGTCGGTCCAGCATCGTCAGCTCGTCACAGAGAACATTCGATTCACAGTACCCAAGGAGGTGCGCACATTATGACCCTGCCCATGCGACAGACAATACATATGGGGCTCTATCTGATGAAGCAGCGGTTGAAGGGACGGAAGAAGTTCCCGTTGCTGGTCGAGCTCGAGCCACTTTTCGCCTGCAACCTCGGCTGCGCGGGATGTGGCAAGATCCAGCATCCCGCCGACGAGCTGCGGAAACGGATGCCGGTGGAGCAGGCACTGGAGGCGATGGAGGAGTGCGATGCGCCGATGATCTCCATTGCTGGTGGCGAGCCGCTGATGCATCCGCAGATCGACGTACTGGTCAATGAGCTGGTCCGGCGGAAGAAGTTCGTCTACCTGTGCACCAATGCCCTGCTGGTCCGCAAGTGGTGGGACAAGTTCGACTTTAAGCCGTCGCCGTACTTCGCCTTCACGGTGCATGTCGACGGGCTGAAGGCGAAACATGACCTCTCGGTCAACCAGGAGGGGGTGTTTGACGAGGCCGTCGAGGCGATCCGCTGGTTGAAGGAACGTGGCTTCACCGTGACCACGAACTCCACCTTCTTCAGCACTGATACCCCGCAGAATGTGATTGACGTGCTGAACTTCCTCAATGACGAGCTGGAGGTGGATCGGATGATGATCTCCCCCGCCTACGCCTACCAGAAGGCACCGGACCAGGAGCACTTCCCCGGGGTCACCGAGACCCACGAGCTGTTCAGCAAGGCGTTCGCTAACGGCAACCGCAAGCGCTGGCGGCTGAACCACTCCCCAATGTTCTTGGACTTCCTGCAAGGTGATGTGGACTTCGGCTGCACCGCCTGGGGCATCCCCAGCTACTCGCTGTTCGGCTGGCAGAAGCCCTGCTACCTGATGGCGGATGGTTATGCCAAGACGTACCAGGAGCTGGTCGACACCACCGACTGGGATTCTTATGGCCGCGGTCGTGATCCCCGTTGTGCCAACTGCATGGCCCACTGCGGCTATGAGCCGACAGCGGTGCTCGCGACCATGGGTTCACTGAAGGAGTCAATCCGGGCCATGGGCAGCTGAACAGGGGGCGGCTGATCAAGCGGAAACCGATCAAGAGAGGCTGACCTTGGACCAGTTGGCCAGCCAAACGGCTGGTCAGCTCCAGCGGTCTGCCAGCCGTGCATACAGCTGCGGTGCCACTGCGTGGACGATGACCGGCAGCCGCAGCCAGCCGGGCACGATCACCTCTGCCCGGTCGTGATCAACAGCGTGGAGCACGGTGCTGGCCACCCGCTCGGCGGTAATGGGCCCGGGAAAGCGTCGTTGATAGTCCGTCCCCCGGCGAGCGAAGAATGCGGTCCGGACCACTCCTGGAGCGACCGTCGTCACGCCGACCCCGCTGCCGGCTAGCTCACTTCGCAGACTGGTTGCGTAGTTCATCATTGCCGCCTTGGACGCGGCATAGCCACTCTCCTCACGAACCCCGAGATAGGCCACGATCGAGGTGATGAAGATCAGCCGGCCACTACCCCGCTGGCGCATCCTGGGCAGCAGTTGGGTGTTCAGCAGCATCGGTGCCCGGGCATTCACGGCCCACAACCGGTCAAGATCCGCGTCGGTCATTTGCCAGGCCGGGCCGGCTAGTCCGATCCCGGCATTGTGGACGACAAAATCGGGAGCCGGCTGATCGGCCAGCCGACGGGCCAGGGAGTGGACCTGTTCCAGCTCGGACAGATCGCAGGGCAGTGTGACAACATCGACGCCGGAACTTAGGCCGACCTCGGCCGCCAGCCGGCCCAGCCGATCAGCATCCCGGCCGGTGATCAGCAGCCGGCAGCCACGCTCAGCCAGCGAACGCGCTATGGCCTCGCCGATGCCCGAGGAGGAACCAGTCACCAACGCCAGCCGACCAGCCAGCTCCATCAGTCCAGCTCCATCAGTCCAGGGCCTCTTGCCCACTGGCCTTCATCTGTTCGGCCAGCTGCTGGGCCCGACCGGCCAGTACCGCGATGCCGCCGACCATCACCAACAGGGCAACCATCTCACCCAGCAGCGACCAGCCGGTGGCGATCGACTCGTCCAGCCAGGCGAGACCGATACCGATCGAGACGATCGGGTCGCCGACCGTGGTGATGGTCAGTGCCACGGAGCCAAGCTTCCCGCTTTGGAAGGCGTTCTGGTTGAGCAGGAAGCCGGCGGGCCCGACCACGATCAACGCATAGAGCTCCCACTGGGTCCAGATATGCCAGCCCTGCCTGGTCGAGACATCCACCAGGCTGCGGACCAGGGCAGCTGTCACGCCGTAACAGATAGCGGTGGCTGTAGCGAGCGGCAGTTGGCGCAGCTCCGCAGAGATCCGGGAGGAGATCAACAGGCAGGCAGCGATGACCGCGACCAGTGCGAGTCCCAACGGCAGGGCGGCGCCGGACTGGAAGGTAGCCTTGCCGCCGACCGGCCGGGAGACGAGCAGGAACCCGGCCAGCCCGATCGCCGCCAGCAGTGCCCCGAGCAGCAGCCGGCCATCAGGCCGGTGCCGCCCGAGAAGAGAGGCGAGAGCCAGATAGAACAGCACTCCGGTGACCAGGATGGGTTGGACCAGGACCAGCGGTGCGTAGCGCAGGGCGACCACCTGGAAAGCAAATCCGAGGCCGCCGAGCACCACGCCACCCACAAAGGCCGGCACCCGGATCAGGTCGAACAGCAGTTTGGGCCGGAGCGGCTGACTCTGCGGCACCTGATGGGTGGCGCGATGTTGCAGCACTCCGGCACTGCCGAAGCAGGCGGCGGCAACGACCGCGGCCGGAACCGCGACTTCCAGCCCGAGAGCCATCTCAGCTGCCCTCGACGGCCATCGCTGCTGCCCCGGCAGGCGCATCGATCAGGCCGTCGGGGCTGGGAGTGCCGCCACCATCAACGAACGCGTCCCGGACGGCTTGGCGTACGGTCTCGTGATCCAGTTCCAGGAGCCGGTCCAGCAGTACGCCAACCCCGACCACGCCGTCGGCAACCACGATGCCAATGGTCAGCGGCACCCCGCGGGTCAGCGGCAACACCGGATACATGGCGCGCACCGGAGCCCCGGCGCACCACCGTTGCCGTCGCGAGCCTGGCATGTAGGACACGATCGTGTTGAAAAAAGTCCTCGTGTACGCGACCCGGGCGAAGCGCCGGTGCAGGGCGGTTGGAAGCCAGCCGGCCAACCTCATCACGGCAGCGGCGGCCTGGGGTTCACCATGCCCGGTCCGGCTCTGCGCCTCGTCCCGGATCAGCTGGACCCTGCTCGAGAGCGGCATCTCGCCCATCGGGAGGTCCAGGGCCAGCGAGCCGGTCCAGTTGCCGAAGGTGCGGTCCAGTCGCGCCGCCCGGATCGCTACCGGGACCATGGCCCGCAACGGCCGGTCGGCTGCGGCCGAGCCAGCAGGCAGCATCCGCTGCAGCGCATCGGCCACCAGCCCGAGCACCAGCTCCTGCGGATGGGTTCCTTGCTCACTGGCCATCCGCCGTACCTCTGACCAGGGCAGACCGACCCCGACGAAGTCACGACCGGCGGACAGCTCCGGCTGGTTCAACGGGTGCCGCGGGGCCGTTCCCCGCAACGCCAGCCCAGCCAGGCCCCGCAACAGCCGGAGCGAAGCTCGCACCGGGCTCGCAGTGGTGCGGCCGGCGCGATGGCGGTCCGGGAACGTCCGGCGCTCAACCAGCGGATCATCATCGCCGGCGTCCAGCAGCCGGTCGAGGATCCCGAGAGCGGAAATGCCGTCTCCCAGACTGTGGTGCATCTTCATTACCAGCAGACTGCGGCCGCGGCGCTCACCGGTGCTGCGGTGCCGGGGGTGGAGCAACTGCATCTGCCAGGCCGGCTCATTGTCGGGCAGTGGCGTGGATAAGAAGTCGCCGACAGCGGCCCAAGTCCCATCCGGACCGGCGTCCGTGTCCACATCGATCTGACGCGCCGAGATGCGCCGGGCCACATCCACGGAGTCCCGCAGCAGCCAGCCAGCCTTGCTGGGTACCAGGACTCGGCGCAACGACGCCAGGCCCTGGATTCGTCCCTGCACGACCCGCCGCAAAGTTGCGAGATTCAGTGGCTGACCGTCGGGAAGCGGATCGAGCTCAAGCACCACGCCCGCCTCCTGGCGGGCCTGATCGTCCTCAACGTGACTGAAGAAGGCGTCGGCCGCGCGCATCGGCCAAGCCCGGGGCTGTTCCCCAGCCGACCCAGGACTGGCCGGCCCAGAACTGGCCAACACCGTGAGCGCCTCGTCTCGGCCCCGCTCGGTGAGGTGGTCGTGCATCCGGGCCCTGATCGGCTCCAGCGACTCGGGATGGGCGGCAGTAGCCTCGACATAGGCCTTGAGCTCGGCCAGGCCAGCACAGAGTTCGGTCAGGCCGGCCACCACCATCAGCGCCGCATTCGCGTCCCCGTGAGCGGCAATCGGGCAGGCCGTCAGCAGCGGCACCTCGCTGGCCAGTGCCTCCAACGCCGTCGCGCCTCCCGCATTGGTGAGCACCAGGTCGGCCGCCTGTACCACGGTGGGCATCTTATCGGTCCAGCCCATCGGCAGCAGCTGGTCCGCCCCGAAGCCAAGTGCGGCCAGTTGATTGAAGACCTGCTCGTTGCGGCCACAGGCCGCGATCACCTGGACCCGGTCGGAGGCTTCGACCAGGGTACGGACGATGCCTGGCACATCGCCAAATGCGTATGATCCGCAGGAGACCAGCACGACGAAGGCATCCGGAACAACAGACAGGGTGCGTCGGGCGGCATCCCGGTCACCTGGCCGGAAGCCACTGACGACCGGCGGTGCGCAGACCTCGACCCGGGCCAGCGGTTCGGCAGCTCGGGCCAGTGATACGGCTACCTCGTCCATCACGAAGTTCACGTCCAGCTCGGAGTAGATCCAGAACGGGTGCGGTGCAAAGTCGGACACCCAGCAACCGGTCGGCACCCGCAGCCCCCGATGGATCCGCAACCAAGCCAGCCCGGAACTGCCCAGCGGATAGGTGGAGAGAATGAGATCGGGGTCAAACGTGTCGATCTCGGCTGCCAGTCGTCGCCCACACCAGCTGCCGGTGAATCTCTTCGAGGCAGCCGCAAACCAGCGCTGTCGCCACAGGGCGGCATAAAACAGCTCATAGAGCCACGGGGTCGTCTGCACGTTGGCGACATAAATCCCGCGGAACCCGCGGCCGATGCCCGGTCCCATCACGTCCAGTGCGTCAACGCGCTTGATGTCGCTGCCCGGCCAGAGCCGCTGAATCGACTCCTCCAGGCCAGCAGCGGTGGCGTTGTGTCCGCCACCCATGTCCGCGGACACAACCAGCACCCGTCGCGGCTGGCCGATTGCCGAACCTTTCGGCTCATCTGGCCCTGCAGAACCATTGATCATGCTGAGACAGCGCCCTCCGTTGCTTCAGTGTCTCACTCTGGTACCCGTCCGAGCCGTTGTGAAACGCGCGATCAGCCCGACAGGTGCAATCCTCGGTCACGCTGGCTTTGATCGGCGGTCCGGGTTTTGATCGGCGGTCGGCTGGGTACCTAGAGAATGCCTCGGTAGGTGCCAGTCGACGAATGAAGGAAGTAGTGCTGATATGCCCAATACACTGGAAGGCAAGAGAGTGGCGATCCTCGCCGCCGATGGCGTCGAGCGGATCGAGATGGAAGAGCCGCGCTCGGCCATCACCCAGGCGGGCGGTCGGTGCGAGCTGCTGTCCCTGGAGGAGGGTGAGATTCAGTCCCGCAACCATGATCTGGAGCCATGCCCGTCCTTCCCCGTGGACGTTCTGGTCAAGGACGCATCGGTCGAGGACTATGACGCACTGGTCCTGCCGGGTGGCACCGTCAACCCGGACAAGTTGCGGATCAACGCCGATGCAGTGGATTTTGTCCGTAACTTTGTCCAGAGCGGCAGGCCGGTCGGCGCGATCTGTCATGGCCCGTGGACGCTGGTCGAGGCTGACGTTGTTAATGGTCGCCGGCTCACGTCCTACCCCAGTATCCGTACCGACCTGCGCAATGCCGGGGCCGATGTCGTTGACGAGGAAGTTGTGATCGACAACGGCCTGGTGACCAGCCGCTCCCCCGACGACCTGCCCGCATTCTGTGACGCCATCGTGGCGGAGTTCGCCAAGGCGGGAAGCCTGTCCGGCACGAGCTCACGGGAGTGACGATGACCAACGAGGTCAAGAAAAAGAATGACCAGTACACCCTCGGTGACCCGGTCAACCGCTTCTCCAGTATCATGCCACCCAAACAGAAGCAGAGCGAACCGGGGCTGGACCGTGATCTTGAGCCGACCCCCGATATTGGCGAGGACTCCT
>JBBSQO010000079.1:0-7957 GCA_038244025.1 Propionibacteriales bacterium | reverse complement strand
CGACGGCGTTGACATAGTCAGGAGCGGCCGCCTTGGCTGCGCCAATGGCCCATTCCGGTTCGTAGCCAAGCACCATCTGGCGGAGCAGCGACTGCTGGCCACCGATCGCCGCCTCGACCTGGCCGAAACAGAACTGCGCCGCAGCCGTCTCCGAGAGCCGATCCAGCTCTCCGACACACAGCAGTGGGGTCATCCCGGAAGCGACAACCGCGCGCACCTTCCGCTGGACCATCTGCTCGCTTTCATTGAACAGCCGTCGCCGCTCGGCGTGGCCAATCTCTACCAGTTCCACGCCGAGCTCGGCCAGCATCCCCGGGCTCACCTCGCCGGTGAACGGGCCGTCAGCCCAGCCACAGTTCTGCGCCGCCAGCACGATGTGCGTGCCCTGAAAGATCTGCCCGGCCTCCGCCAGCACCGGAAAGGAGGGCGCCACGAAGACCCGGACATCTGACTTGTCGAGCGACGAGCGGCGACCGACAACGGTCCGGACCTGCTCAAGCCAGCGCAGACTCTCCCGGTAGCCCAGATACATCTTGGTGCTGATGCCGACCAAGGTGGCACCGGGCAAGCCTGCGCGGTTACGCACTAGGGGCGGCGCCGTATCGGACATTTCCGAGGCCGAGACAGGGGGCTCCATCATCAGTGCCGGTGGAGGCTAGCGTCGACGTTCAACGTCTTATTCGTGATGAGGGCCGCCCGTTCCGGGAGGAAGCAGTCATGGAGAACCCCTCGATGATCAACTGATGGGCGCCGGCCCGAGCTCGTCGAGCAGCTTCTGCATCAGCACGTAGGCCTTGTTGCGATAGGCCACCAGCTCCGACGTGCGGTCGGCAGGGACGTCGAGGAAGCCGCTGCCCGTCTTGGTGCCCAGCTCGCCGCCCTGCACCTTCTGCTGCAGGATCGGCGGAGTCGCGAACCGGTCACCGAAGGTACTTGCCAGCTGTTGATAGCAGAACGCGTACACATCCAGACCGGCCATGTCGGCAACGGCGAACGGGCCGAAGAAGGGCAACCGGAAGCCGAAGGTCGTCCGCACCAGCGTGTCGACGTCCGCCGCGGTGGCGATGCCCTCCTGGACGACCTGCGCGGCCTCGGAGAACAACGCGTACTGCAGCCGGTTCAGCACGAAGCCGGTGACGTCCTTGACGACCGCGCTGTCCTTTCCGGTCGCGGTGATCACTGTCCGGGCGGCCTGAACGGTACGGTCCGTGGTGCCGGCGTGCGGGATCACCTCGACGCCTGGGATGAACGGCGCGGGGTTACTGAAATGGACGCCGAGGAAACGTTCCGGGTCCTGCACCGCCGTGGCCAGGGTGGCGATGGAAATGGTGGACGTGTTCGACCCGATCACCGCCTCCGGTGCGGCCGCCGCACTGATCTGGGACAGGGTGGCGTGCTTGATCTCCACCTGCTCCGGGACGGCCTCCTCGATGAACTCGGCATCGGCGACGGCTTCGGCAATGTCCTTGGCTGGCCATAGGTTGTCTCGGAGCCGGTCGGTGGCATCGGCGGGAAAGAGGCCGCCGGCGGTGAAATCGTCCGATTCGGTGATCAACCGGCGGTAGTTGTCCTGGGCGACCTCTGCCGACACATCGGCCAGGGCCACCCGGGCGCCGGCCAGGGCGAGGACTTGGGCAATGCCGCCGCCCATGTAGCCGGAGCCAATGACGGCGCAGGGACCAAGCGTCATAATTGATCCGTGGCCGAGGGATTGTCGATGGTGCCCGCGGCGGTCTCGTAGGAGCAGATGGCGTCCACCTTGTCCGCCGACGACGACGACTCGTCGAAGTGGTAGCCGAGCCACTCGCTGACCAGCTTCTTGGCCAGCTCCAAACCGATCACCCGTTGACCCATGGTGAGCACCTGGGCGTTGTTGCTCAGCACCGAGCGCTCCACCGAATAGCTGTCATGGGCGGTGACTGCCCGGATGCCGGGCACCTTGTTGGCCGAGATGGCCACGCCCATCCCGGTGCCACAGACCAGCAGCGCGCGGTCGGCCTCACCGGCGGCGACCTTGCGGGCGGCGGCAACCGCCAGGTGCGGGTAGGCCGTCGAGTCCCCGGAGCCGACCCCGACATCCTCGACCGAGGCGACCCGCGGATCCTTCTCCAACAGCTCGCGGAAGGCATTCTTGTATTCCACCCCGGCGTCGTCGTTGCCGAGGACAATCCGCCAGCCTCCGGTGGCTGCGGCGCCGGTTGTGGGGCCCCCTGTTGTCATGTCGGGGCTGGTTGCGTCCTGCTGTGCTTGGTTACTCATCACTTCTCTCCTGAGGTGGGTACGAAATAGTCGGCCACGGCGGTAAGGAGCAGCGCGAAGGAGACGGCACCCGGGTCCGGATGGCCCACGCTTTTGTCGGCCAGCGGGCGCGCCCGCCCCGTCTTCGGGCTGAGACTTGTCGTTGCCTCGGCCGCCTCGGTAGCCGCGCCTGCGGCCGCCCGCAGGCAGGCGCCCGGGTCAGACCCCGCGGCGGACTGCTGGCCGAACTGCTCAGCGGCGGGCAGCAGTGCGTCGACCATGGTCTTGTCCCCCGCCTCGGCCTGACCCAGCGTGATGATCGCCTCCGTGAAGGCGGTGACGGCCGCGCCGGCGTCGGCACTGTCATAGGAGTCCTTGTTACCTACGGCTCGGCCGATGGCACTGATCGCCGCACCCCAGAGCGCACCGCTGGTGCCGCCGGCCCGTTCGGCCCACTCCTCGCCGGCCCGCTCGAGCACCTCCTCGACACCGGCACCGGCTGCCTGTGCCTCCTCGGCCGCCGCGGCGGCACCGTCCACGCCGCGGCGCATGCCGATGCCATGGTCGCCGTCCCCGGCAATCGCGTCTAGCTTGCCCCAGTCTTCCTCGTGTTCGACCACCACCGACTGCATGGCCTTGCAAGCACCGACGGCCGTCTGTGCCAGGGACCTGGACGCCTCGGTGGCCTCCAGCGTCGGGATCTGGTCCTCCTCGGCCAGCGTGGCCAGGTCACGGGTCGGGCGCGGAGCAACGTTGCCCTTTCGGAACGCAGGGGTGTCGGCCGGGGCCGACCACCACCGCTCCAGCTCGTCGTCGACCCAGAACAGCGTCAGCGACAACCCGGACATGTCCAAGCTGGTGACCAGCTCGCCACACTCGGGCTGGACCACCTCAAGTCCGGCGTCGACCAGCAGCTTCTCCACCTTCCCGAAGAGCAGGAACAGCTCCTCGTACTTCACTGTGCCGAGGCCGTTGAGGATCACCACGACCCGGCTACCGGCCGCCTCCGGCTTGTCCTTCAGCAGCCCGCCGACCAGCAGCTGCGCCAGCTCGCCGGCGCTAGGCATCGCCTCCTCCGAGATGCCCGGCTCGCCGTGGATGCCGAGCCCGACCGACATCCGCCCCTCGGGCACGCTGAACAGCGGCTCATCGGCTCCCGGCAGGGTGCAGCCGGCGAACGCGACGCCGAGAGAACGAGTGTGCAGGTTGGCCTTCCGTGCCAGCCGCTCCACCTCGTCCAGATCCAGACCTGCCTCGGCCGCGGCCCCGGCGACCTTGAAGACCGTGAGATCGCCGGCGATACCGCGGCGCTTCTCGATCTCGTCCACCGATGCGCTGGCGATGTCGTCGGTCACCAGCACGGTACGGGTCTTGATGCCTTCGGCATTGAGCTTCTCCTGCGCCATCCCGAAGTGCAAGACGTCACCGGCATAGTTGCCAAAGCTGAGCAGCACCCCGCCACCGGTCTGCGCCGCCTTCGTGACCCGGTAGACCTGCCCCGCCGCCGGCGAGGAAAACATGTTGCCACAGGCACTACCGGCCGCCAGGCCGGCACCGACCAGGCCGGCGAACGCCGGATAATGGCCCGACCCGCCGCCGATGACTAGCGCGACCCGGCCAGCCGGAGTCTCGGTGGACCGGACGACACCACCATCGACCCTGGCCACATACCGGCGGTTGGCAGCCACGAACCCGTCCAGGGCCTGCTCGGCAAAGGCAGCCGGATCATCAAAGATCTTGGTCATGGTTGCTGCACCGAACCGGTGCCGGCGGTCGCCGGTCGTTGCCGACCCTGGGCGACCAGGCTGGTTCCGAGCGGATAGCCGTCCCGCTTCGGCAGCACCTGCCGGCGCAGGTAGGCCTGGTTGGCGGCACTCACGCTCAGGCCATCGCCACCGTAGTGCTCGGTGCAGATGATGCCCTGGCAGCCGACCGAGATCGCGTACCTGAAAGCCTCCCGGTAGCTGATCAGACCGGACTCCATCGGCGCCGGGATCGCGACATAGCGGTCGTTGGTTCGGTCCTCATCGCGCTGATAGTTCTTGACATGCCAGTAGTTGGCGTACGGCAACGTCTGGTGGACCAGGTCCAGCCAGTTCTCGATCGGCCGGTGCAGGCGGATGAGGTTACCCAGGTCGGGATTGAGCCCGACCTGCGACAGGTCGATGTCCTGAACCAGCCGGACAGCCGAGCTCGCCGTCCCCAGATAGGTGTCCTCGTACAGCTCCAAGGAGACCAAGACGCCGACCTCGGTGGCGTGCCGGCCCAAATCGCGGAGCCGGGAGACGGCCTGACCCCAGGTATCGGCGTCGCCGACCGGATCCTGGTGGCCCTGGACGGTCCAGAACCACAACTGGTCCTGCTGCTCGGCGGCGAGCGCCTGGTGCAGTCCGAAGGAGACGACCTCGCAGCCCAGCTGGGCGGCGGCGTCAATGGTGCGGTGGCTGTAGGCCAGATTGTCCTGCCAGTTCTTCGCATCTATCACGCTGCGCCGGATCGCCGAGATCGCCGGCAGGCCGACCCCGGCCTGCTGCGCGGCATTCTTGAGCTCATCGAGGCGACCGGAAAAGAGGTCCCCTGGGCGGACCCAGCTGTCAGTCAGGTCGGCGTTGTCAAAGCCGGCCTCGGCGACCTCGGCAAAGACGGCCTGCCAAGCCTCGGTCGGGACATCCTGCACCGACGTCCCGTCCGGCGCAGTTGCCGGGAACTGCAGTAGTGCCGCACAGATGGGCCAAGTGTCCGCCGTGTATGCCATCGTCACTCCCTGGTCTTGGTCGATCGCTCTCTACCAGCCACATTTCTCACTGGCACATTTCCTATAGGATTACCCACCTACCCTCTGCCGTGTCAAGGACCAGTTACCCATTCCATCCCATCATCAACCGGATGTCGGATGGGCGCGGGGCGACGACACCCCACCAGCTACCCCGGGGCGGCTCAACGTACGACTGGAGCGTGGCGAGTTCCGATCCTTCGACATCTCCGCGCTCGATCTGGACACTCGCCTGGCTGATGTGAAGGACCTCAGCGACCTGGGTCTGGGTGAGTCCCTGTTCGCGGCGGATCTCAGCTAGCCGGTGAGCCCGGGTAACTGCGTGCAGCCGGCCCGCTCGGCGGCAACCTTGTCCTCGTCGAGATCGAGGGTCGATCTGACGTCGGTCCAGAAGGACCCCACACCGCACAAGAATATGATTCAGAAACTGTAGAACGCAGACGTCAGGTAGTTTTGTGGGGCCTCAGCAGTGCTGGCCCAGGATTCCTCAATTACGTCCGAATCTCGCTGTCATGGCGGGCCCGCTCTTTGACCTGACGGATATGGGAGATCATCGCGTCCCGCGCACGCTCAGCATCACCCGCCTCGAACGCCTCGACAATCGTGGTGTGCTCGGCTATCGAAAAATCCGCATCGGTGACGCCCAATCCGCCAAAGAGCCGGAATCTTTGCACCTGTCCGCCCAAGGCGTTGTAGGCCGACAGCAGGAACTGGTTGCCGGCATGCTCGGCGATGAGGCGGTGAAAACGCTCGTCGGCTTCCCAGTAGGATCGGAAATCGGCGAATGATGGTCCGCGGGGAGAAGTTTTCAGCTTCCCGATCGCCCTCCTGAGCTCCTCGCATAGCGCCGCTCCGCCACGGCTACAGGCCAGCCGGGCGTTCACCGGCTCGATCACGAGCCGGGCGTCCATCAACTCGGCGATCTCGTCCGGCGTGAACAGCGGTGCGACCCGATAGCCGCGCAGTGCGGAGCGCCGGATCATGCCGGTGGACTCGAGCCGGGCTAGCGCTTCTCGTACCGGAGTCGGTGAGACGTTCAGCTGACGGGCCGTGGCCTCGATGCTCAGCGGGGTGCCGGCTTCCTTGGTGCCGTCCATCAGTGCGACCAGGAGCTCCTCGTAGACGTGGTCGGCAAGTACCCGCCTGCTGACGCCTTGGGAAGACTGATGCTGGATCGACACGAGGGAGATTCTATCGTCGCCATCCTGCGGTGGATCGTGCCGTTGCCGGAGCGGCGTCGTACACGGCTGGGTTCAGGACATGCTCCGGCCGCCGGCCCTGGGCGACATCGATGATGGCCCGGACGGCACTGGCCGACACATCCCGGGTGAAGTCGGCCGTCCAGCACAGCGAATGCGGTGCCAGTACCACGTTGTCCATCCGCAGCAGCTCATCATCGGACGACAGCGGCTCCGGTTCGAAAACATCCAGCCCGGCGCCGGCGACACGCTGCTGTCGAAGCGCTGCTCGGAGTGCTTCGGTATCGACCAGTTTCCCCCGGCCAATGTTGACCAGATAAGCCGACGGCTTCATCAAGGCCAGCCGGTCGGCGTTGATCAGATTCTCGGTCTGCGGAGTCAGCGCGGCACAGACCACCACGTAGTCGGAGCGAGACAGCAGCTCATCCAGGCCGACCAGCTCGACGCCGAGCCCTGCCGCGGCGGCGTGCCGTCCACTGCGGTTATGACCGATGATCCGCAGCCCGAGCGGCGCCGCGATCCGGGCCAGCTCCGATCCCACGCCGCCGAACCCGACAATGCCGAGCGTGGCCTCGTCCAGGGCCTCGCCGCGGAAGTTCTCCCGATCCCGCCAGTTCGACGTCCGGGCCAGCCGGTCCTTGGCCAGCAGGTGATGCGACAACGCCAGCACTAGGGTCAGGGCGGCAACGGCCAGCGGTTTGCGTACCGCCAGCGGCGTGTTGGTCACCACTACACCGGCTCTGGTGCAGGCGGCCAGGTCGATGGTGTCGTAGCCGGCACCGAACCGGGCAATCAGCTTCAACCGCGGGGCGGCTGCCAGGGTTTCGGTGCCAAAGCGGGTGTGCCCCGGGACAGGACCGCGTCCACCCCGGCCAGGTGTTCCGGCGGGATCGGGTCTTGGTACGTCGGCAGCACCCGCCACTCAACACCCGCGTCGGTCAACCGCTGGAGCCCGAGATCACCGTGGACGGAGCTACCGTCCGGGCGTACTGCGTCGGCAGTGATGGCGACCACGAAGGGAGGATGACTTGTCGTCATGACGCGACCTCCGGCGCGCTGGGCTCGTTCTTCAGCGGCTCGCGGACCAGCACGGTGTAGACAACAGCAGCCAGCGCCGCAATGATGCCGCCGCTGATGAATGCCAGCGAATACGATCCGCTCCGGTCAACGATGACTCCGGCCACCAGTGGCGAGAAGGCGCCACCGAAGTAGCCGCCGAAGTTCTGGATGGCGCCAAGCGAGGCCACCTGGGTGGTGTCCACGATGTCACCGGGCATGGCCCAGGCCGCGGCCGTCATGGTGGAGACGAACGACAGGGCATGGGTCATCACGACAATAACCAGCCAGAGGGAGGCGACGAAGGGAATCAGGCAGACAGTGACGCCGGAGAGGATCGCCGCGACAGACATGCCGCTTGGCCGTCAGCGGATCCAGACCCGACTGCTTGGTGTAGCGGGTCATGATATAGCCGGCCAGGATGCTCTCCAGCAGGGCGGCGCCGAGGAACGGGATGGCTGCCAGCCAACCGGAGCCGGCGATGGTCACACCTCGGGCCTCCTGAGAACCAGCCAATCTTCGCTACCCCGATGTCCTGCCGGGTGCGCTCGGAAACGATGTAGTCGAGCTCCTGGGCATCAAGTCGCAGATGTGCCTCGGAGTCGCGGTAGAAGAGGAAGAAGGCCAGCCCCAACACCAGCCCGAGGATGCCGAGGAAGACAAAAATGGCTCGCCAGTCGAACGCAAACAT
>JBBSQO010000078.1:0-7965 GCA_038244025.1 Propionibacteriales bacterium | reverse complement strand
CGGGCGCTGCTGGTCGAGCTGGCTGATCACCTGGAAGCCCTTGCTCTGTACGAAGACCTGCAGCACGATCCGATCACCGGCGTCGTCGATCTGGTGCCGGCAGCACAGACGCTGTTGATCACCTTCACCGACAGCGACACCTGCCGGACGGCCGCTGGCCCATTGGCGTGCCGACGGGTGAAGCCTCGCAGCCGCCAGGAATCAGCCGTGGTCGAGATCCCGGTCAGCTACGATGGCGAGGATCTGGTCGCGGTCGCCAAATGGGCCGGCCGGCCGGTCAAAGACGTGATCCGTCTCCATCACGAAGCGAAGTATCTGGTTGCCTTCATCGGCTTTGCTCCCGGCTTCGGCTATCTCACCGGCTTGCCGGCTGTATTGCAGATGCCACGGCGGGACAACCCCCGGACCCGGGTGCCGGCCGGCAGCGTCGCGATCGCCGACCAGTTCTCGGCCGTCTATCCGCAACCGTCACCCGGCGGCTGGCAGCTGCTCGGACACACCTCGCTGCAGATGTGGGACGTCGGCCGCGAGCAGCCAGCATTGTTGAGCCCGGGGACCAGGGTGCGCTTCACGCCGGTCACTCGATGAGTACCGGGACTCCCACCACAAGGGCCACCCTTGAGGTGTTGGTGCCCGGACCCGTCACCACCGTGCAGGACCTCGGCCGCCCGGGCTTGGCCCAGCTGGGAGTCGGCACTTCCGGGGCCTGCGATCCGGGCGCGCTCCGGCTGGCCAACCGGCTGGTCGGCAACACCGAGGAGTCCGCCGGGCTTGAGCTGACGCTGGGCGGCCTGGTCGGACGGTTTACGGCTCCATGCTGGGTAGCCCTCACCGGCGCCGGCTGTGAAGCCCATGCCGGTGAGCGGGCGATGCCGTTCAGCCTGCCGTATCGGGTGACCGCCGGCACCGTGCTGCGGATCGGCACTCCGGCCGAAGGTATCCGCAGCTATCTCGCCGTCCGGGGCGGTATCGACGTGCCCGCCGTGCTCGGCTCCCGGTCCACCGACCTGCTCACCGGCATCGGCCCCGATCCCATCCGGGCCGGGACCATCCTGCCGATCGGGAATGAGACCAGCGGCGACGTAGCGGGCGTCGATGTGGTGCCGGTATCGCAGCTGCCAGCACAGCCGGTGCTCGAGATCCAGCCGGGACCGCGCAGTTCCTGGTTTGCCGATGACACGCTGCAGACCCTTGCCGAGGCGGACTACCGGGTCAGTCCGGACAGCAACCGGATCGGTATCCGCCTGTCGGGTCCTCCGGTGCGGCGGATTCGGTCCGATGAGCTGCCCAGCGAGGGCCTGGTCACCGGCGCCATCCAGGTGCCGCCCTCGGGTCAGCCACTCATCTTCCTGGCTGACCATCCGGTGACCGGCGGATATCCGGTCGTGGCCGTCGTCCGTGACCGCTCGCTGCCGCTGCTCGCGCAACTGCGGCCGGGTCAGCGGCTGCGCTTTCGGCTGACCTGACTGGTACGGCTCCATTTCTCCCCGTGTGGCGGCAACTGGTGCAAAAACTGGCCGGCAACGCGCCAAATCTCGCGTTGTGGCGGCAACTGGTGAGCCCGCGGCTTCAAGCAGTCTTGGCCAGCTGTTTAACGTCAGCGACGCGCCAGCGTTGGCTGTATACAACAAGCGGTGTATCGTCCTGACGGTGCAGACCCTGCTGACCTCCGCCGACGTGCTGGCCCGGTTCGGCCACGCGTTGTCTGACCCGACCCGGGTCCGGCTGCTGCTGGCGTTGCGTGGTTCGCCCGGGTATCCCAGCGAGCTCACCGCCTTGGTCGGCGGCTCCCGCCAAGGTGTCTCCAACCATCTGACCTGTCTGCGTGGCTGCGGCCTGGTGGTGGCCGTACCCGAGGGACGGCGGGTCCGCTATGAGCTCGCCGACGCCCGGCTCGGACACGCGCTCGGTGACCTGCTCGGCGTCGTCCTCGCCGTCGACTCCGACTGCAGCCCGGTCGACATCTGTGACCAGGAGCAGTGATCCAGGTGACGCCGACCAGTGCTGCTCCCAGCAGGCTGACCCAACAACGACGGGCGGTGCTCAGCCACCGGATCCGGCTGTTTGTCGCGGCAACCATCAGCTACAACGTGATCGAGGCGGTGGTGGCGATCAGCGCTGGACGTGCCGCTTCGTCCACCGCCCTGATCGGTTTCGGGCTGGACTCGGTCATCGAGGTCTCCTCCGCGGCCGCGGTGGCCTGGCAGTTTGCCGGGCGCGATCCCGAGGCACGGGAGAAGGTCGCCCTGCGGGTGATCGCCTGCTCCTTCTTCGCGCTGGCCGGCTACGTCACCGTCGAGGCGTTCCGTTCGCTGTTCGGGTCTGGCGCGGCGCGGGACTCCGTCACGGGGTTGGTGCTGGCGGCGCTCAGCCTGTTGATCATGCCGGTGCTTTCGTACGGCCAGCGCCGGGCCGGTCGTGAGCTCGGTTCCCGGACGGCGGTGGCCGACTCCAAGCAAACGCTGTTGTGCACCTACCTGTCGGCCGTGCTGCTGGTCGGCCTCGGTCTCAACCTGCTGCTGGGGTGGTCGTGGGCCGACCCGGTCGCCGCTCTGGTGATCGCCGTCGTGGCGGTCAAGGAAGGGTGGGAGGCATGGCGCGGGGACATCTGCTGTGCGCCGACCTCAGCATTCATGCAACCGCCATCCACCGACAGTTGCTGCGTGGGTGAGAGCGACTGCGGCAGGGACGTCCCGGCCGCACCAGCCAACCATCATCGCGACCGGAGGCAGCCGTGAGCCTGGGCCCTGATCAACAGCCGGAGTGGGGCGAGGCGTCGTGCGACGGCACTGGCCCGCTGCGCTCCAGTCACCTGCTGGGCTCCGCTGAAACCCGTACCGACAAGGCTCACTCTGGGCACCACGGCCATTCCCACCTGGTGGCACCGGATGCCAGCCGCCGCTACCTGCTGTTTGCGCTGCTCCTGCTGGTCGGCTTCATGATCGCCGAAGTCATCGTCGCCATCGTCTCCGGTTCGCTGGCGCTGCTCTCCGATGCGGGTCACATGCTGTCCGACGTGGGAGCCATCGGGGCTTCGCTGTGGGCGCTGCGCCTGGCGTCGCGGCCAGCCATCGGCGCCTGGACCTTCGGCTGGAAACGGGCGGAGATTCTGTCCGCCGCCGGCAACGGCATCACCTTGCTGGTGGTGAGCGCGGTGGTCGGCATCGAAGCCATCCGGCGGCTGATCGAGCCGCCTCCGGTGGCGGGTATGCCGGTCCTGGTGGTGGCACTCGTCGGGGTGGCGGTCAACCTTGTTGCCACCTGGCTGCTGGCGAGAAGCAACCGCTCCAGCCTGAACGTCGAAGGGGCCTACCAGCACATCCTGACCGACCTCTACGGCTTCATCGCCACGGTCATCGCCGGTGTGGTCATCGTGCTCACCGGTTACACCCGGGCCGACGCGATTGCCTCGCTGGTCGTGGTCGCGCTGATGGTCAAGGCAGCCTGGGGACTGCTTCGGGACTCGGGTCGGATCCTGCTCGAGGTCGCGCCGGCGGGGCTGGATCTGGACAGCCTGCGTGCCCACCTGATGGACAACGAGCACGTCTGCGATGTGCACGACCTCCATGTCTGGACGGTGACCTCCAACTTGCCGACGCTGTCGGCTCATGTGGTGATCGACGACTCCTGCTTTGGAGATGCCCACGCGCCGCGGCTGCTCGATGATCTACAGGCCTGCCTGGTGGGCCACTTCGACGTCGAGCACTCGACCTTCCAGTTCGAACCGGCAAGCCACGCCCAACATGAGTCCGGCACGCACTGAACGGTTGCGGTTGTTCGGGTTCGGCTCCCAATCCGAACAGGAAATCAACTATCAGTTCCAACCCAGGCCTGCCGCTGATGCCTGGGCATGACCTGACACGAGAATCTGGTGGCAGGTTCTCGTGTTATCGCAGGAAGACCGTCGGTATTACCGGTTCCGCAAGGTGCGCAGCAGGTCCTTGGCCTTGCGCTGGTTCTCCGGCTTGCTGAGCTCACGCTGGGCAACCTGGATCACCTTGCCGATCACGACCGCCTTGATGGCACCCTTAAAAAATCTCATTCTTGCCTCCTTGTGTCTGTAAGAAAGGTAGCGGAAGCGGGCAAATCCCAGCAGAACGGGCGGCCGGCGCCAGCGCGAACGGACAAAACCGGGATTCCACTACCTCGCAGGAAAGCCGGGACTACCTGAGCCGCGCGCCACGAGTGCGCTGCCAAGCCGCCGAGCTGTCTGCGTCAAGCTCTTCCTAGTGCCCGGGAGTCAGGCCTGCGGTTCGGTGATGTTGACCAGCCAAGAAATGCCGAACTGGTCCTGGCAGATGCCGAACTCATCACCCCACATCTGCTTCTCCAAGGGGACAGAAACGGTGCCGCCGCCGGCCAGCTTCTGCCAGTAGCCGCGCAGCTCGCCGGCGTCATCACCGCTCAAGCTCACCGAGATGTTGTCCCCTGGATTGTGCTCCATCCCGGACGGAGTGTCGGCGCCCATCAGCGTGAATCCGCTGTCGGTCTCCAGCAGGCCGTGCATGATCTTGTCGCCGTCCGGGGAGTCCGGCGCACCGACTTCGCCGAAGGTGCTCAGCGTCAGGTTGCCGCCGAAGACCTCCTGGTAGAACTCCATGGCTTGCCGCGCGTTGTCGGTGAAACTGATGTACGGATTGAGACGAGAGGACATCTGGTACTCCTGGGTCGGGGGACACGGTTTGTGCTCCGCAGACTAGCGCGGCACGGCCCGACACTCCCGGTCTCGCAAGGAATTGGCGGCAGTGCCGGAAAAGCCTCCTTCGCAGACCGTCGTCGTACGCGTCGTTCAATCGCCGAAAACCGCTCAGTCGACGGCGTCCGACGGCTCAGAATCCCGAGGAACCGTGCGAGGGCTGGCGCTGACTAGGGAACGGGTATTTCAGGCCTCCTGGGAGAGCTAGAGAGATGTCCGGAAGTACCGGTGCGTCCACGGCCTCAGATTCAGTTGGGTGCCGGCTGCGGCTTGTACTCCTCTGCGGGATGGTATCTGCGAGAGAGTCAGTCATGGGTCGATCGAGGCTGGCGGCGCCTACCGCTGAAGCGATCTCGGCTACGTGGCTCGGCGAGGCGGAGCGTGAGGCCTGCATTAAACAAATTCAGGACCATTTCGTCGCCGGTAATCTGGACACCTTTGAGATGGATGAGCGGTTGAGCCGGGCTCTGCGTGCTCAGACGAGTGGCGATCTGGCGGCCCTGGCGGTCGACCTCCCGCGGCCCGCAGTGATCTCGCCGGTTCCGTTCGCCGCAGTGAAAGCGAAGTCATTTATTGGCGCGGTCGGGGTCGGATTGGTCCTGACTCTTATGTTCGCTGCGGCCGATGTCGGTCAGACTCGGCTGCCCGCGCGGCTAGGGCTCTGACAGACGCGCAGATGATCGTGGCGACCGCACCCGGGCAGCGCCCGTCCAAAGACGCTCTCGACGTCGCCGCCCGCGACGCTCGATCGGCTGCCCAGGCTGCCGCTCGAGCAGCGATCCAGGCACGAGCCCTCTCAACAGGCTGAGGAACTGTAGCGTTTTCGCTGCGGCACAACCTTGGCAAATTTGCCGCACCCGTGCCGAGCTCACCTGGCTTGTCGAACAGCGGTCGGTCGCCGCCACTCATACGGTGTGGTCGTCGAGAGCTTGACGAGACCGGAACGCTCGAGGATCGGGCGGGAGTACTCCGTCGAGTCACTGTTGATGAGCGTCTTGCCATGGCGCAATGCCGACCGGGCCCGCGCCGACGTGAGCGCCCGGTAGAGGCCGCGGCCGCGCCACCGTTCCAGCGTCGCCCCACCCCAGATCCCGGCGAAGTCACACCCCGCGACCGGCTCGAGCCGTCCGGCACTGACCATTTCTCCCTCCGCCTCGGCAACCCACAGCTCCATGTCATCCTTACCGAGAGCGAGCCGGGCCAGCAGTGCCTCCGCCATGCCGGGGCTGGTTTTGCCGAAGGCCTCGTCCTGGATAACAGCCATCCTTTCGACGTCTTCGGGCGCGGTAATACGGCGGATCGTCACCCCCGGAGGCACCGCAACGTCGACCACCAAGCCCTCGGCACGCCCGACCATCACCGACTCGGGCTCGCCCGGGACGAAACCGTGACCGACCAGTGACGCGTGCAGCTCCGGCACGCCGTCGTGGCCACGGGTCTTCCACTCGACCCTGACGATCTCATCGTCGGCGCTGTAGTGCGCCAATGTCACCGCCACCAGATCATCCAGTCGCGACCCGGTCTAGCCCTCCAGCGAACGATAGGTGACGAAGCCGCGGCCGCCCAGATATGTCGCCCAGATGAGCGGGCCATGCCGTTGCCAGTGCAGCGCGGCGGGAACCTCGGCCAGGTCACGGAGCTGGTCATCGTAGGCCGCAAGCAGGGCCTTCTGATCTGTCACGGCCACATCCTTCCGCATGGGGTGGGTCTCATCAGCACCGGCAAGCCTCGACTGTGCCCGTCAGGCATGGGGCTCGGTTGAGCCTTCCGCGGCGATGCCGAGCGACGACAGGTAGCTCGTCGATTGCGCCGAGAGGTCAAGGACCGACGCAGCTGCCGCGTCGTCTTCTGCCGGCGCCGAGACTCGCCTACGCCGGAGCAAGTTTCGCGCTCATCGCTGGTCTCCCCAGTCGCCGCGCCAACCCCGCCAACCTCGGCGGGATGTTCGCCGTCGCAGCCGTGGGCGGCATCCTCGGCGCCATCGCCGCCCCGTACCTCCAAGCCCGGCTCGCACCAAATACCCCCGTCATCACCATGGGCTGGGTCGCCACCGTGGCCTTCACGGCGCTTGCCTGGATCAATCAACCCATCCTCGCCGGCGCACTCCTGGGATGCATCGTTTTCACCGCCGCCCAGGCAAACGCCATGCTGTCCGCGACGCAGATCCACCGCACTCCCGGACACCTGCAAGGACGGGTGATAGCCGCCGCCTTTCCCATCGCCGGGGTTGCCGCACCACTGGCCTACCGGCCACCGGAGCCATCCTCGACCTTGCCGGCCAAACCACAACATTCATCACGGTTGCCGCTGTCACGGGCGTGATCACCGTCTCGATCCACCCGAACCGGCCGATGCGCACCCTCACCCGGCCCGGCGAGTGACGCCGCGTGGATCAGGTGAGAGTCGGGGCCGTTGACCACAGTCCCTCCCGTGCCAGCGCGTACGATGGCATCGGCAGTGGGTGGGCGGCCGAATCAGATTGACGTGATGCAGGTACGGAAGCACGATCGAACCATGAAATTTGTGAGAAAGTCCGAGAGCCCTGTTGGAGAGAGAGTCACAGCAGTCCAGCGTTGGGGAGCATTCACCGACGGCGCGAACGGCGACAACCCGGCCGGAGTAGTGCTCGACGCCAACGACATGACGGGGGCTGAGCAGCAGAGTCTAGCGCGCGAGGTTGGCTACTCAGAGACGGCGTTCGTGATCGCCCGGAATGACGAGGCTGCCCTGCGGGCATACGACATCCACTACTTCTCACCGCAGGCCAAGGTGCCGTTCTGCGGACATGCCACGATCGCGGAAGCACGCCGACCGGATGCCCCATGGCCGGTCGACGGATCCATTGAGCAAAGTCACGCCTAGCTTGATCAATTCGGTACAGGCGGCGTCCACGTCATCCACCTCGACGGTGATCACGAACCGGGAACCGGCCTGCGGACCGGCGGCCACAGCAGGTACGATGAGCTCCGCCGACGCCGGTGTGTGCAGCAAGTTGATCACGGTGCTACCGAAGTCAAAAACCGTCGAGGCCGCATCCTCAAATAGCGGGGTCATCCGGAATGCGCTGGTATAGAACTCCTTGGTAGCCGCCAAGTCCTCCACAAACAAGGTGATGGCGCCGATCTTCTTGACCCAGCTATCCGTTTCAGTCTTTGCAGTCACGACTGTCTTTTTCTCGTTGTTCTTCGTTCAGCTCTACCTTCTGTTCCGCGGCAGACCCTGTCTTACAGACGGCACAGATCCACCACAATCATCGCTACCGCCGGGTT
>JBBSQO010000077.1:0-7977 GCA_038244025.1 Propionibacteriales bacterium | reverse complement strand
CCGGTTTCGACCTGGTCATCACCGCTCTGGCCCCCGGGGCTCGACCGGGCCTGGATCTGCCGGCTGCCGCCGAGTTCTCAGCTGCCGTCGGCGGCACACCTCAGGCCAAGCTCGGTTGGACCGACGTTGCTCGGTTCAGTGAGCTGGGGGTGCCGGCGGTCAACTTCGGCCCCGGGGACCCTGGCAAGGCCCATGCCGACGACGAGTTCTGCCCGGCGGCCGATGCCGTGGCTTGTCATGATGCACTGCTGCGTTGGTTGTCCGAACCGAAGCTATGAAGGGGCGCTGCAGCACCAGGTCGGGCGGACCTCTGGTCGGGTCAGGCGTATCGCCGGTTAGGCTGCCGTGGTGACGACCAACCCCAATAACATCCACCAGCAACGGATTCAGGGAGCGGTGGTCCGGCGCAGGGGCCAGGAACAACGAACCACGGCCGACCAGGGTCTGCTGCAGAGCCGTGGGCCGGCCGACTGGGTGCATACTGACCCGTGGCGGGTGCTGCGGATCCAGTCCGAGTTCGTTGAGGGGTTTGGCACCCTGGCCGAGCTTGGCCCTGCCATCAGCATCTTCGGTTCAGCCCGTACCCCCCATGATCACCCGATGTACGGGACCGCAGAGAGCATCGCGGCCGCACTGGTGCACAGGGGGCTTGCTGTGATCACCGGCGGCGGGCCGGGCGTGATGGAAGCCGCCAACAAGGGTGCCGCTGAGGCGGATGGGGTCTCCGTCGGTCTCGGCATCGAGCTGCCCTTCGAAGCAGGCCTGAACGACTATGTCACGCTGGGCATCAACTTCCGCTACTTCTTTGCCCGCAAGACCATGTTCGTCAAGTACTCCCAGGGTTTTGTGGTGCTTCCCGGCGGCTTTGGCACCTTCGACGAGCTTTTCGAGGCGCTGACGCTGGTCCAGACCCAGAAGGTCACTTCCTTTCCGGTGGTGTTGTTCGGCAGCGACTACTGGTGCGGACTGTTGGCCTGGCTCCGCGACAGCGTGCTGCCGGCCGGCAATGTCAAAGAGACCGACATCGAGATGGTGCAGATCACCGATGATGTCGATGAGGCGGTCGAGATCATGATCGCCAACCACCCGACGCTGCGGCCGGCCGGCCGGCCCGAATAACATCTCAGCCCGAATAGCTTCTCAGCCCGAATAGCTTCTCAGCCCGACTAGCTTCTCAGATGGAATAGCATCAGCAGATGGAATGGGCCATTGTCGCCATTGTCGTCATCGCTCTGGGCGTGGCGGCGTTGGCCGCTGCCGGAGGGATGGGTGGGATGCCAGCAGAACCGATCCGCGACGTCTATCGCCAGTCGCTGCCGGCCGAGCCACTGACGGCCCACGATCTCACCTCGGTCAGGTTCGCCATGACGTTGCGTGGTTATGCGATGAGCCAGGTGGATGACCTGCTCGCCCGGCTGGCGCGCGAGATCGGTGACCGAGACGCGCTGATTGCCGGGCTGCTGGCCGGACCGGCGGAGCCGGAGCTCACCACCGAGCCGGAGCCGGCCAGCGAGGGTGAGCCGGTCGCCACTGGGCAACCCGGACATCCGTTGGAAGATCCCGATCGAACATGAGCATCCGGCTGCAGGCATCGGCGCGGCTCGCCGCTCGCCCGGACAATGTCTGGGACCGGATCGCCGACTGGGAGCACCAGGGCGACTGGATCCCGTTGACGGACGTCTCTGTGGTGAGCGACCACGATCGGGGTCTGGGTGTGCGGATCCGAGCCTTCTCCGGCTGGCGCCGTGGCCGGTGGCGACTCGGGTTGCCCGACAGCTTCATTGTGACCGGCTGGTCACCGCCGTGGGAGCTGGAGGTGCTGCACCTGGGCCCGGTCTTCACCGGTGAGGGTATTTTCCGGCTGGAGGCCATCGAGGGTGGCACCGAGGTCAGCTGTACGGAGCTGATCATGGTACCGGGTGGTCCGGCCGGTGAGATGATCATGCGGATGCTGCTGCCGCTGCTGCGCTACGGCCTGACCCGCAGCCTGCGCAAGCTCGGCCGGCCGGCAGGTCGATGAGCGGCGACGCCGTCCGTGGAGCCGATGGCCGGGCCCGCTGTCCGTGGGCACTGTCCGCACCGGAGTACGTTGCTTATCACGATTCTGAGTGGGGGCGGCCGGTCAGCTCCGTCACCGGGCTGTACGAGCGGCTGACCCTAGAAGCCTTCCAGTCCGGGCTGTCCTGGCTCACCATCCTGCGTAAGCGGGATGCCTTCCGGTCAGCCTTCGCCGGGTTCGACCCGGGACGGGTGGCAAAGTTCGACGACGGCGATGTGGCCCGGCTGCTGGCTGACGCCGGCATCATCCGTAACCGGCTGAAGATCACTGCCGCCATCGCCAATGCCCGGGTAATTGCCGATCTTGGCGACGGTTTCGTCGATCTGATCTTGAGCTTCCGCCAGCCGGAACGTCCGAGACCTGGCACTCTCGCTGAGGTGCCGGCCCAGACGCCGGAGTCCGTGACCTTGGCCAGGTCCCTGAAGGTGCACGGGATCCGCTTTGTCGGGCCCACCACCGCCTACGCCCTGATGCAAGGGGTGGGCCTGGTCGATGATCACCTCGTCGACTGCTGGGTGTGACATCGGCTAGCGGTAACGTCGGCCGCTGTGCATAGATCGTGTGCTCGGCAACCATCCGCGCTCCTTGGTCGCGCTCCCGCCAGGCCCGTCCACGCCTCGCCTCTATCTGTGCACTGCAACCGACTCAGGTCCGCAATGTCACCGTAGCCGCCGATGTGTCATCGCCCGAGTCGAGATGGCCATATCACCCCGTGAGTTGGCCTCATCGCCTGGTGGAGGTGGCCTATCGCCCGGTGAAGAAGGGTTTCTTCTTGGCTAGGAAGGCATCGACGGCGGCGCGGTGGTCGGCCGATGAGCCGGTCCAATGCATCATGGTTGACTCGAACTCCAGCGACTCGGCCAGCGAGTGGCTGGAGCCGTAGGCGAGCGAGTGACGAATCGAGGCGTAGGCCAGGGTCGGGCCTTGGGCCAATGTGCCGGCCAGCTGCTGTACCCGATCGGCGAAGGCGCCGTCGTCGACGACCTCGGTCGCGATGCCAAGGCTCAGTGCCTCGGCAGCCGAAATGGTCCGTGGATTGAAGAGCAGCTCCACTGCCCGGGTTGGCCCGACCAGGCGGGGAAGGGTCCAAGAACAGCCGGTGTCGCAGGAGAGGGCGATGCCGGCAAAGGCGAGGTTGAAGCCGGCGGAGGCCGATACGATCCGGTAGTCGGCCAGGAAGGCGAGTGACGCGCCGGCACCGGCGGCCACTCCGTTGACGGCGGCGATCACCGGCTTGTCCATCTCATCTAGCAGGCTGGCAATCGGGCTGTAGTGCTCCGGCACGGTGGACCAGACCTGCTCGACGTCGCCACCGGACAGGGCAGCGACATGCTCTTTCAGGTCCTGGCCAACGCAGAAGGCGCGGCCGGTGCCGGTCAGCACCAGCACCCGTACGGACCTGTCATCGGCAAGCTGTCGCAGACCGTCGCGAAGTGCGACCTTGGTCGCCGTGTCCAGTGCGTTCATGACGTCGGGACGGTTGAACCGGACGGTGGCGATGTTGTCCTGGAACGAAATCGCCAGGGGCTCAGCAGACATGATGACGACTGTAGCCGGGCTGGCGGCCACAGCGTAGCGGCTCCGGCACCGAAGGCTGTTGACCCACCGGACCTCCAGGGAGCGACATACGGAATAATGGGTTGCTGCTACTGCTAATTACGGCTACTGCTGATTACGGAGATGAGGTTGCGCGATGGCTGCTATGAAGCCGCGGACGGGTGACGGTCCCATGGAGGTCACGAAGGAAGGCCGGGGAATCGTCATGCGGGTCCCACTGGAAGGTGGTGGTCGGCTGGTGGTCGAGCTCAACGCCGACGAAGCGACCGAACTCGCCGGGGCGCTCAAAGGAGTTATTGGCTGAACCGGGTGTGCTGGATAACTGAAGATCAACTGAGGCGAAAGCCCTGCTGCATTGAGCATCGGGGCTTTCGTGTTTCTGCACGGAAGGAAGGCCATGACGGAACTTCATCGCAACTGTGCCCGGATCAACGAGATTCTCCGCGAAGCGACAATTTCCGGTCGAGTTCGGATCCTTGACGCTGCGGCCCCGACGGCGCAGGCAGCCGCGGACCAGGTCGGCTGCCCAGTCGGAGCCATTGCCAACTCATTGATCTTTGCCACCGGTGAGGGCGACCCGGTGCTGATCATGACCAGCGGTGCTCACCGGGTCGACCCGGCCTTGGCGGGCGCGGTGCTGGGCACCTCGATCAAGCGGGCCACAGCGGAGTTCGTCAAGAAGCACACCGGGCAGGTGATTGGCGGCGTTGCGCCGATCGGGCACCCGCAGCCGATTCGTACCCTGGTGGACACCGAGCTGGCGCAGTACGAAGAAATCTGGGCTGCTGGTGGCATCCCGCACGCCGTCTTCCCGCTGACCTACGCCGAGCTGGTGACCTTGACCAACGGCACCGAAGCGGCCGTCAGCTGACCGGAACCTGACGCCCGATCGGCGATGGCGACGCTGACCGCCGACGGGCGAGCATTGAACCTTCCTCCGGCTGGTCAGCCCCGGCTGGTCAGTGCTGCCCGGCGAGCAGCGCCAGCACCTCGTTGTCGTCAACCTGGTCGAACCGCCGGTAGCCCTGGCCAACCGCGACGAAGGACTCCGGTGTCCATGGGCAGACCACCAGGTCGGCGACCTCACCGATCCGGGCCAAGGAATCTTCGGCCGCAATGGGGACGGCGACGATAATCCGTGCGGGCCGCAGGCCTCGGATGGCCTGCACGGCAGCACGCATCGTCGAGCCGGTGGCCAGCCCGTCATCGACCACGATCACGGTCCGTGAGCCAACCTGCACTGGTGACCGGTCGCCACGGTAGTCACGTTCCCGCCGCCGCAGCTCAGCCTCCTCCCGCTGCCGTACGGCCTCAAAGGTCTCGGCAGTGACACCGGCACGCTTCAGCACGTAGTCATTGGGAATGACCTCGATCTGGCCGCTGCCGACAACGGCCAGTGCGCCCATGGCAAGCTCTGGCTGGCCGGGCAGACCGAGCTTGCGTACCATCGCGACATCAAGGGCGGCAGCCAACCGGTCGGCCACCCGAGCCCCCACCGGGACCCCGCCCCGAGGAAGAGCCAGCACGATAACGCCGGATTCGCCCGCCGTCTCCAGGGATCCCGCCGCCTCCGGAGAGCCCGCCGCCTCGGTTGACGATTGCAGCTCCGGTAAGGCGGCCGCCACCGCGTCGGCCAACTGGTCACCGGCATCGATTCGGTCGGAGTACGGCTGCCGTCGGTGCCAATGGCTGGGCTGCGTCACTAGTTTCTCCGTCGTGTACTGCTCCAACAGTTTGATCAGGTCCAACAAGGTGGTCAGGACTGGTGGACCTCAATGGCGCGCTGATAAACCTCGATCGTCTCGGCGGCGATCTGCGGCCAGGAAAACTCATCAATGCAGCGTCGTCGGCCGGCCTTGCCGAAGGCGTGCGCCTGTTCGGGAATGGTGATCAAGGCGTTCAACTTTGCGGCGAAGTCGGCCTCGAAGGCGGCGATCGTTGTCGGGTCGTCGGCCTGCTCATGGTCGTACGGGACGAGGTAGCCGGTTTCGCCGTCAACCACCACCTCCGGGATCCCCCCGACCGCGCTGGCCACCACGGCCGTCTCGCAGGCCATCGCCTCCAGGTTGACGATGCCCAGCGGCTCGTACACCGACGGGCAGGCAAAGACAGTGGCATGGGACAGTACCTGGCGGACCTGGTCGCGGGGGAGCATCCTCTCGATCCAGATGACGTTGCCCCGGGTCTTCTGCAGGTGGGCGAACGCGTCGCCGATCTCGCGGGCGATCTCCGGCGTGTCCGGTGCGCCGGCCAGCAGCACCAGCTGGGCTTCGGGATGCAGCTGCTCGGCCGCCCGGACCAGATGGATCAGCCCCTTCTGGCGGGTGATCCGGCCGACGAATACGACTGATGGCTGGCCGGGGTCAATACCAAGTTTGGAGACAACATCTGTGCCGGTGTCGGGGGCGAACTCGTCGGTGTCGATGCCGTTGCGGACCACGTGGACACGCGCCGGGTCGAGGTTGGTGTAGGACTCAAGCACCCCGGTCCGCATCCCGTTGCTGACCGCAATCACCGCAGCGGCGCCCTCAAATGCGGTCCGCTCTGCCCAGGACGACAGCTGGTAGCCGCCGCCCAGCTGCTCGGCCTTCCATGGCCGGTGCGGTTCCAGCGAGTGCGCGCTGACCACATGCGGGATGTCGTGGAACAGACCGGCGAGGTGCCCGGCCAGGTTCGCGTACCAGGTGTGGGAGTGCACGAGGTCAACTCGTGGGATGGCCGCGACCATCGACAAGTCGGCGCCGAACACCCGCAAGGCCGGGTTGGCGCCCGGTGGGAAGTCTTCGGCATGGGCGGTGGCACCCTCGCGGGGTTCACCCATGCACTGCACATCCACCTGGCACAGCTTGCGCAGCTGCGGTACCAGCTGGGCGACGTGGACGCCGGCACCACCATAAATTGTCGGTGGATACTCGCGGGTCAGCAGCGAAATGCTCAGGGACTCATCTGGCCTCGGGGTCATAGCGCGATCGTGTCACAACCTCGTGGTGGATAGAAGGGCCAGTGGCGGAAAGAAGGAGTTCACTGCCTTGACGTGAGAGTTGATGGACTGAGGTCTTGTCGATCACCACGATGAGCCCTAGGTTCAAGATATGAAGAGGCGACCGAAAGTCCTGGCGATTGTGTTGGCCGGCGGGGAGGGCAAGCGGCTGATGCCGTTGACCATGGACCGGGCCAAGCCGGCCGTGCCATTCGGCGGCACCTACCGGCTGATCGACTATGTGCTCAGCAACCTGACCAATGCCGGGCTGCGCCACATTGCCGTGCTGACCCAGTACAAGTCCCATTCCCTGGACCGGCACCTGTCGCTGACCTGGCGGATGTCGACCATGCTGGGCAACTATGTGACACCGGTACCGGCCCAGCAGCGGCTCGGCCCCCGCTGGTACCAGGGCAGCGCCGATGCCATCTATCAGTCGATGAACCTGATCGTGGACGACAATCCGGACTATGTGGTGGTCTTCGGTGCCGACAACATCTACCGGATGGATGTGGAGCAGATGCTCGATGCCCACATCGACTCTGGTCTGGGGGCGAGCATTGCCGGCATCCGGGTGCCGCGGAATCAGGCCAGCGCCTTCGGGGTGATTGATGCAGCCGCCGACAACAAGATCAAGAGCTTCCTGGAGACACCCGCAGACCCACCCGGCCTGCCCGACGACCCGGAGTCCTCCTTCGCCTCGATGGGGAACTACATCTTCACCCGCCCTGCCTTGATTGAGGCGCTGGAAGCCGACGCGACCGACAACAGTTCCCGCCATGACATGGGAGGCAACATCATCCCGTCGTTCGTGTCAGCCGGCGATGCGCAGGTCTATGACTTCACCGAGAACACGGTGCCGGGCGCGTCGGAGAAGGACACAAACTATTGGCGTGATGTGGGCACCATTGACGCCTACCACGAGGCTCACATGGATCTGGTTTCGGTGGACCCGGCCTTCAGCCTGTACAATTCCGAGTGGCCGATCTACACTTTCCCGGCGCAGCTGCCCGGGGCCAAGTTCGTTCTCGACGGGAACGCGATGGACTCGGTAGTGAGTCCGGGCTGCATCATCTCCGGTGGGGTGATCGAGCGGTCGGTGCTGTCGCCGGATGTCCGGGTGCGGGAGGGGTCTTCGGTCTATGAGTCGGTCCTGTTGACCGGCGTCCGGGTTGAGAAGGGTGCAACGGTCCGCCATGCCATCCTGGACAAGAATGTCGTGGTTCCGGCTGGTTGCGAGATCGGCGTCGATCATGAAGCCGACCGCGCCCGCGGCTACACCATCTCTGACTCCGGCGTCACGGTGCTGGGCAAAGGCGTCCGGGCCGTACCGGCCTGATCCCCGCGGCCTGATCCCCGCGGCCTGATCCCCGCGATTGTG
>JBBSQO010000076.1:0-7997 GCA_038244025.1 Propionibacteriales bacterium | reverse complement strand
CAGATCTTCGTCAAGGGCCAGGTGATCAAGACGGTCAAGGAAAGCGAGATTGTCGAGACGTTGATCGAAGAGGCGATGCGCCTGGCCGACCAGATGCCCGCCGGGGAGGGCGCTCCGCAGGTCAGCGTGGGCTGACCCTCGTTCCAGAAGATCAGTTCCAGAGATCAGGAGCACCCGGGTGAGCGAGACGACACGGACGGGTACGGTCCGGGTGCTCAGCCGGGATGATCTGCCGGCCGTGATTCGGATCCTGACGGCGGACCCGGTGGGCAACGTCTTTGTGGCTGCTCGGATCCGCTCCGGTGGGCTTGATGAGTTCGTCCTGGGCTGTCAGGTGTGGGGCTATGAGCGGGACGGGATCCTCCGCTCACTGTGTCACGCCGGCTCCAACCTGGTGCCGGTGAATGCCGACGAGGGCGCTCTGGACGCGTTTGTCGAGTTCAGTGGTGGACGGCGGACCTGCTCATCGATCATCGGCCCCGCCTGGGAAGCCACCACACTCTGGCAAAAGCTTGCCGACCGTTATGGCGCCGACTGGTCGCAGGTTCGTGAGGTCCGGGCGCGTCAACCGGTGATGGCCATCAAGACGAACTCACCGATTGAAGCCAACCCGCGGGTCCGCCGGGTCACCCTGGACCACTGGGACTCCTATTTCAATGCCGCGGTCCGGATGTACACCGAGGAAGTCGGTGTCTCACCGATCAAGGGCAATGCCTCGGGCTACCGTTACTACGTTCGCCAGCTGATCACCTCCGGGCGTTCCTTCGGCCTGTTCGAGGGTGATCGGGTGATCTTCAAGGCAGATTTGGGCTCGGTCTCGGGACGGGTCAGCCAGGTGCAGGGCGTCTGGGTCGATCCCGCGCTGCGCGGTCAGGGGCTGGCTGCCCCGGCGATGGCCGCGGTGGTCCAGCTCGCTCGCGAGGTCACCCCGGTCGTTTCCCTGTACGTGAATGACTACAACCACCGAGCCCGGGCCACCTACGCCCGGGCCGGGTTCGCCGAGGTCGGCGAGTTCGCCACCATCCTGTACTGATCCGTTGCTTGGGTCGGCAAACCTTGCGCACCCGTTCCTAGAATACTAGCATACTAGGTATGAACCGAGGAGCAGCGAGCAAGGTGCAGTTCAACGTCTACCTGCCACCGGAACTGGTGAAGCAGTTCAAGCACCGGGCCATCGACGAGGGACGCAGCCTGTCCGCACTCGTTGAGTCTGCGCTGACCGACTACCTGAAGAGGCACAGAAATGACGATACCCAAGCATGAGACCCGCAGAACCGAAACCACAAAGACATCCTTCACGGTGGTGCCCTACCGGTTCTCTGCGAAAAGTGGGCGCCATGGCGGACTTCCTGCGGGCCCCTGGGACTGCAGAAGGTCGTCAGCACCGACGGTGACAGGTTTGGCATCTTCCGCGGTCGGTCGGGGATGGTGGCCGTGCATTCGGTAGGGGATACCGTCACCGGCGCCCGGCCGGGACAGACCCAGCTCAGCTTCGAGACCGCTGATGCCGCCGCCGCCGCGGCGCGGCTCAGCCAGGCCGGACTGGACGCGATCACCTGGGACGAGTCGTACGGCCGGCATGCCGGGGTGCAGGATCCCCATGGCGGCGGGATCTGGATTAGTGAGGAATGCAGGACTACCACGGCTACCGGCACTACCAGGTCACCGAGCCACCGGTCCCGATCGATGTGGTAGCTGTCTATTTCACCGCGAACTTCGCAACCGACGGCGAGTTCTTCGGCCATCTCGGGTTCCAGCCGGACAGCCATGGCGACGTGTTCTGGCAGCCGCTCAGGGCCGGCCGTGACCGCGGTGTGATCGGGCTGCATCATCTCGACGGTGAGCCTGCCCGGGGAGCGGACAGCCCGGACAGCCCGGTCGGGCCGGCGACCCTGGTCCACCTGGGATTTGAGACCAGCGAGGATCTGCAGACGGTGGCCGACCGCCTCCGGGCGGCCGGCCACTCCGATGCGGCGGTCGTCACCGCCGACAGGCTCAGGGCGGTCCACGTCACCGATCCCGACGGTCAGGCACTGGAGATCCACGCCAGCGCGGCCGGGTAGACCACGCCGAAGACGATCAGCTCAAATATCCGGGACGAAACCAGGTCGCTCCGCCGGGTGCGCCGCCGATAGTGTGCGTCATGAGCACCATTGGCAGATTAGAGAGGGGCCCGAGTTCAGTGATTACCCGGATGTCGGAGTTGTTCGTACGCACCCTGCGGGATGACCCGGCGGACGCCGAGGTGCCCAGTCACCGCTGGCTGGTGCGGGCCGGCTACATCCGCCGGGCCGCACCCGGCATCTACTCCTGGCTGCCGCTCGGCTACCGGGTGCTCCGCAACGTGGAGCAGATCGTCCGCGAGGAGATGGCGGCGATCGGCGCCCAGGAGGTGCACTTCCCAGCGCTGCTGCCGAGGGAGCCGTACGAGGCGTCCGGCCGATGGACCGAATACGGCGACAACATGTTCCGGCTCAAGGACCGCAAAGGGAATGACTATCTGCTCGGGCCGACGCATGAGGAGATGTTCGCCCTGCTGGTGAAGGACCTTTACTCCTCCTACAAGGACCTGCCGCTGGTGCTGTACCAGATCCAGACGAAATATCGCGATGAGGCTCGTCCCCGGGCTGGCATCCTGCGCGGCCGCGAGTTCGTCATGAAGGACTCCTACTCCTTCGATCTTGACGATGCTGGCCTGCAGGCGTCCTATCAGAAGCACCGGGATGCCTACATCAAGATCTTCGACCGGCTCGGACTCAGTTATGTGATCGTGGCTGCCACCTCTGGCGCGATGGGCGGCTCGCGCAGCGAGGAGTTCCTGGCGATCGCCGAGAGCGGAGAGGATACCTTCGTCCGGTCCCCGGGCGGCTATGCCGCCAATGTCGAGGCAGTCCGTACGCCACCGCCGGACCCGGCGCCGTACGATGACGCGCCGGCGGCGCATGTCGAGGACACCCCGGACACCCCGACCATCGCCTCGCTGGTGGCGGTGTCGGATCAGAGGCGACCGCGAGCCGATCGCCACTGGCAGGCGAGCGACACGTTGAAGAACCTGGTGGTGACCCTGCGTCATCCCGAAGGCAGCCGGGAGCCGATCGTGATTGGGTTGCCGGGCGACCGCGAGGTCGACCTGAAGCGGTTGGAGGGCGTGCTCGAGCCCATCGAGGTCGAGCCATTCGCCGATGAGGACTTCGCCCGTCACCCCGGGCTGGTGAAGGGCTACATCGGGCCCCAGGTGCTCGGGGAGAAGTCGATCACCGGTATCCGATACCTGGTCGACCCCCGGGTGGCTGAGGGAACTCGCTGGGTGACCGGCGCCAACGAGCCGGGAAAGCACGTCTACGACCTGATCTGCGGCCGCGACTTCACTCCCGACGGCACCATCGAGGCGGCCGAGGTCTGTACCGGTGACCCGGCGCCGGACGGCTCCGGACCGCTGGAGCTGGCCCGCGGGATCGAGATGGGACACATCTTCCAGCTCGGCCGGCGGTATGCCGCGGCGCTCGGGCTCAAGGTCCTTGATCACCATGGCAAGCTGGTGACGGTGACCATGGGTTCTTATGGCGTCGGTGTGTCCCGAGCGGTGGCGGCGGTGGCCGAAAACACCTGTGATGAGAAGGGGCTCTGCTGGCCGCGCGAGATTGCCCCGTACGACGTGCAGATCCTGGCCACCGGCAAGGACGGTGCGGTCGTCGAGACGGCGGAGAGTCTGGCGCTGGCGTTGGATGAGGCGGGGGTACGGGTGCTGCTGGATGACCGCAAGGCCAGCCCGGGGGTCAAGTTCGCCGACTCCGAGATCATGGGCATGCCGACCATCGTGGTCGTCGGCCGGGGGCTCGCCGACGGCAAGGTCGAGGTGCGGGACCGCAAGAGCGGCGAGCGTACCGACGTCGACGTGCAGACCGCCCTGGGACATCTGCTGGCCATCGTGCACGGCAGCGAGGATCCGACAGAGACCAGCCCGGTCTCGTAGGTGACCGGTCTGGAGATCTCCACCTGGACGGTGGCGGTGTTGATCATGGCCGCCTTCGCCGCCGGCTGGGTGGATGCGGTGGTCGGCGGTGGTGGGCTGATCCAGCTGCCGGTCCTGTTGATCGGCCTGCCCGTCGACACGCCACCGGCAGCCATCCTGGCCACCAACAAGGTGTCCTCGGTCTGGGGCACCTTGACCAGTGCGATCACCTACACGGTGACGATCCGGCCGGACTGGCGGACGATCATCCCGCTGGTGATCACCGCGTTCGCGGGGGCGGCCGGCGGGGCCTCGTTGGCCCGGTACCTGCCCAGGGAGGTGTTCACCCCGATCGTCCTAATCGCGCTGATCGGGGTCGGATTCTACACCTGGCGACGCCCGGCCCTGGGGCAGCAGAACCAGCTGAAACACTCCGGCAGCCAGCACTATGGGCGTACCGCGGCAATCGGGCTGGGGATCGGGGCCTATGACGGGATCCTCGGTCCCGGCACCGGCTCCTTCTTCGTGATCTTGCTGGTCGGTGTGCTTGGGTACGGTTTCCTGGAGGCCAGCGCCAAGGCCAAGATCGCCAACCTGACCACCAACATCTCCTCCATCCTGATCTTCGGGCTGCACGGCTCGGTGATCTGGAAGCTGGGTCTGATGATGGGGGCGGCGAACCTGGTCGGCGGTTTCCTCGGCGCTCGGACGGCGATCAGGCACGGCAGTTCCTTCATCCGCAAGGTCTTCCTGCTGGTGATCTTTGGGCTGATCATCAAGCTCGGCTACGACACGTTCCGCCAGCTCGTCGGCTGAGCACGCCAGTGCACCGGTGACAGATTGCCGGGTCTTGACCGCCGGATCAGTCATCGGTGACCGGTTGCGGGCTACCCGGGCTCGAGAAGCTCAGTTCGGCCAACCGGGCCAGCGGACCAGCGGACCACCCCAGTCGAGACAGCTCCGCACCGCATCGATCAGGGCATCGAGCGCGGGTCCACGGTCGTCGGCCGATCCACTGCCGGCCAGCCACTGGCCCAGGTAAGGCTCAAGCGCCAGCTCCATCAGCCAGATCATCCTGCTGGCGTGCTGGACGTCGTGTGGCTGGAACGGCAACGCATAGGCAGGTTTCGCTGCCGGGACCGAAGCGCCCCGTGCCAGCAGGTCGTCGATGAGCTGGTCGCGCTGCCGCTCGTGCTGCGTCAGGGCACTTTCGGCCCGGTCGCGCTCGCTGCTGCCCAGCGCAAGAGGGGCGATGGCGACCTGGTAGCCGTAGATGATGGCATGCAGCTGCTGTACGGCGGCCCGCATTGCATCGACATCGGTGATCTCGGCCATCGGCCGGCGGGTTACCGGGGGTGTCTTGGCCGGCTGGCCGGTCAACGCGCAAGCTCGTACGGTCTGCGCTGCCCCGGCCGAGAGGGAACCCCAGAGCAGGGCTACGGCACCGGGGGTCTGGGTTGCGGCTCGGCGGTAGCCATTGCTGGCTCTCTTCGCCTCGCGGGACAACAACGCGTAGGCTCCTGCGCGGTCCAGCGTGGACAGCTCCTTGGCGATGGCTAGAGAAGGGCTGCCCGTTGGCTTCTGATCGGGACTCGGCCGGCCGGGGCTCGGCAGGCTGGCCGGGCGCTGGGTGGGTTCGGGGCTGGCCAGCGCCACCGCATGATTGGCATGGGTATCGCGGAGCGTTGTCAAAACCGAGCGTTGAGGGGAGGTCAGGTGATAGCCCGACCGGGCCAGGATTCCCGCTGCCAGGTCGTGCAGTCGCTGCTCCGTTCGCCGGCCGGCCACCGCACCGGGAAAGCTCGGCGCCGGGGTCGGTATCGGGGCGTGCGGCGGAGTTGTGGGCCCACCGACAACGCGGGGGTCGTCGAACGTGCATCCCGCTGCTGCCCCGAGGCTGAGTGTGGTACCGGCCAGCAGGAACCGACGTCGATCGAGGGTGGCCACCGGAGAAAGTTACCTCATCGCCGCGGGTATGCTGCCACAAACTGCACGATGACAATCGGATGAAGGACGGCTCAGATGGACATGATCGGGATGCTGCCGTGACGGATCACCAGATCGCTCCCTTGCTGGAGCCCGTTCTCGCCCCGTTCGGCCTTGAGCTGGAGGCTGTCGATGTCGTCCCGGCCGGAAAGCGCCGGTTGCTCCGGGTGGTTGTCGACGGTGATGGCCCCGACGGGAGCGGTCCGTTGCTGGATGACATTGCGGAGGCTACGAGAGCGATCTCGGCCACACTGGATGCCGTCGATGTCACCGGCAGCAGTCCGTACACTCTGGAAGTGTCCTCCCGGGGGACCAGCCGGCCGCTGACCAAGCCGCAGCACTGGCGACGCAATCGGACCCGGCTGGTGAACCTCACCCTGGCCGGTGGGCAGCAGGTCACTGGCCGGATCATCACCAGCACCGAGCAGGCCGTCACCCTGGAGGTTGATGGCACCGAACAGGTGGTCACTTTCGCCGACGTGGTCAAGGCCCTGATCCAGGTCGAGATGAACCGCAAACAGTCACTCCCACCGGGTCCCGATCAGTCGGCCGGGCACACTGGTGCCAGCACTGGCGATCTTGACACGGATGATCTTGACACTGATGATCTTGACACGGATGACGCTGACGCAGACGAGGAGAACTGAGATGGACATCGACATCGCCGTACTGCGGCAACTCGAACGAGAGAAGGAGCTGCCCTTCGACGTGCTCGTCCGGGCCATCGAGGAGGCACTGCTGACGGCCTACCAGCGGACCGACACTGCGGTCCCGGACGCACGCGTCGAGCTCAACCGGAAGACCGGTCACGTCGGCGTTCTGGTGCCTGAACTTGATCAGGACGACAACAAGGTCGGCGAATATGACGACACGCCGGAGGGTTTCGGCCGGGTGGCGGCAGCTACCGCGCGGCAGGTCATCTTTCAGCGGCTGAGGGACGCCGAGGACGAGCAGAAGTATGGTCACTTCTCCGGTGTCGAGGGCGACATTGTCTCCGGTGTGGTGCAGCAAAGCCATGAGTCGCGAACGGTCCAGGTTGACCTTGGCAAGATTGAGGCCATCATGCCGTTGGCCGAACAGGTCCCAGGGGAGAGCTATACCCACGGCACGCGGATCCGGGTCTACGTCGTCTCGGTGCGTAGGGAGCTTCGTGGGCTGCAGGTCGTGGTGTCTCGAACCCATCCCAGCCTGGTCGAAAAGCTCTTCACCATGGAGGTGCCGGAGATCGCAGAAGGAACCGTCGAGATCAAGGCCATTGCCCGCGAGGCCGGTCACCGTACGAAGATCGCCGTCGTCAGCCACCACCGCGACGTGAGCGCCAAGGGCGCCTGTATCGGGCCAATGGGGCAGCGGGTCCGCGCGGTGATGCACGAGCTCAACGAGGAGAAGATCGATATCATCGACTGGTCTGAGGATCCGGCCGAGTTCGTCGGCCAGGCATTATCACCGTCAAAGGTCTCCTCGGTGATCGTGGTCGATGCCAACCTCCGCGCCGCCCGGGTGATCGTGCCCGACTATCAGCTGTCGCTGGCCATCGGTCGGGAAGGCCAGAATGCCCGGCTGGCCGCCCGACTGACCGGATGGCGGATCGACATCCGCTCCGACACTGCCGAGACCCCCCCGACCGAGCACCCCCCGGCCGGGTAGCCCGCGAACGGCCCCGTACGTCAGTTGCCGACAGAACGCGAGAAATGATGGGCTCAGGCCAGGGCGCGGCACCATTTGCCGACAGAACGCGAGAAATGATGCCGTCCCGCACTCCGATCCCACCATTTGCCGCCAGAACGCCGAAAAGTCCTTAGGTTTCTGGCAGAGAACGAGGTTTTGCCTGTGGATAACTTGCCAAACGGCTGTTTTCATCCGGCAGGCTGCCGTACATGGCGCAATCAACGCAGGACCGGGCATTCGACCCGAGGGCGCCGTTTTTCCGGGCCGAGGCACATGCCGCAGGGATGTCCGTCCCGGAGCTGTTGAGCGGTCGGTTCCACAAGATCTTTCATGGCATCTACATCTCCTCGTCGGTGCCGATCTCACCACGGGTACGCGCCGAGGCGGCGCT
>JBBSQO010000075.1:0-8069 GCA_038244025.1 Propionibacteriales bacterium | reverse complement strand
GGAAATTCCGCTCAACCTGATGCCTACCGGGGCCACCAACGCCATGCTGGACATCAGCAACCCGATGATGTTCGCCAGCCAGCATCCGTGGACCTGGTGGCAGGGTTTGCTGGTGTTGATCGGCTGGGCAGCGTTGCCAGCCGCCATCGGGGCCCTGGTCACCGTGCGCAAGGACGTGGCCTGATGCCTGAGTCAGAACCTACCGCCCAGTACGCCTCGGTTCTCGAGCTGCCGCTGCTGCATGCCGGCAAGGTACGCGAGCTTTACGCGGTGAACCGCGAAACCCAAGACCCAGACAGCCAGGACCCAGAAAGCCAGGATCTGCTGATGGTCGCCACCGACAACATCTCCGCCTTCGACCATGTGCTGCCGACCCGGATCCCGGCCAAGGGTGCCATCTTGACGAGGATGTCGCTGTGGTGGTTCGACGCGCTCGCCGACCTGGTCGACAACCATGTGATCAGCACCGAGGTGCCGGCGTCGGTACGGGGCCGGGCGCTGCGCTGCGAGAAGCTGGAGATGATCCCGGTGGAATGCGTGGCCCGCGGCTACCTGACCGGGTCGAGCTGGCTGGAATACCAGCGGACAGGGACCATCTGCGGCATTCGGCTGCCGGACGGTCTGCAGGACGGCTCCCGGCTGCCGGAGCCGATCTTCACCCCCGCTACCAAGGCCGGATTCGGCGAGCACGACGAGAACGTGGATTACGCCACCGTGGGCCAGGCGGTCGGTGCCGAGGTGGCTGCCACCATCCGTGACCTGACGCTGGCTCTGTATGCCCGGGCCGCCGAGGTGGCGAAACAGTGCGGCATCATCCTGGCCGACACCAAATTCGAGTTCGGCCGACGCCCGAGTGGCCAGGTCATCTTGGCCGATGAGGTGCTGACCCCAGACTCCTCCCGGTTCTGGGATGCCGACAGCTGGCAGCCTGGCGGTCGACTGGAGTCCTATGACAAGCAGTACGTGCGTAATTGGCTGTTGTATGACTCCGGTTGGGACAAAAACTCCGGCAGCCCCCCGCCGCCGCTGCCGGCTGAGGTGGTCGCGGCCACCCGGGCCAAGTACGTCGAGGCGTACCAGCGGCTGACCGGAGCGACCTTCGAAGTCGAGGTGGCCGGCAGCTCCCGACTGGCCGGTGACTCCTGATCGACGTGCCAGCCCCGATAGGATCGCGACCATGGCCCGAGTTGTCGTAGATGTCATGCCCAAGCCTGAGATTCTGGATCCGCAGGGCAAGGCGGTCACCAGTGCTCTCGGACGGCTAGGCTTCGGCGGCTTTGCGGTCCGGCAGGGTAAGCGGTTCGAACTGGAAGTGGATGGTGAACTCACCGATGAGCGGCTGGCGCAGGTTCACCAGGCGGCAGAAACCCTCCTCGCCAACACCGTGATCGAAACCTTCAACGTCCGGGTGGAGAGCTGATGGCAGCCCGGATCGGAGTCGTCACCTTCCCGGGCTCACTCGATGATCAGGACGCGTTGCGGGCGGTCCGGCTGGCCGGTGCCGAACCGGTACCACTCTGGCACGCCGACGACACCCTGGACGGGGTGTCTGCGGTGCTGCTGCCCGGCGGGTTCTCCTACGGTGACTATCTGCGCTGCGGGGCCATCTCCCGATTTTCGCCTGTGATGGCGGAGATCATCTCCGCTGCCGAATCGGGGATGCCGGTGCTGGGCATCTGCAACGGCTTCCAGATTCTCTGCGAGGCGTCTCTGCTGCCGGGTGCGCTGATTCGAAATGACGTCCAAACCTTTGTCTGCCGCGACCAGCGGCTCCGGGTCGAAACCACGGACACGCTCTGGACCTCAGACTTCGAACCGGGCCAGGAGATCACCATCGTGTTGAAAAATGGTGAGGGCCGCTACATCGCCGACGAGGACACCCTGGACCGGCTGGAGGGTGAGGACCGGGTCGTCTTCCGTTACCTGGCAGGCAATCCGAACGGCTCGCTGCACGACATCGCCGGAATCAGCAACGAGCGTGGCAATGTCGTTGGCCTGATGCCACATCCCGAGCACAACATGGAAGCATTGACCGGCCCCAGCACCGACGGGCGCCCCTTCTTCAGCAGTGTGATCAGGCATCTGCAGGCCGTTGTCTAAACATCGCTCGCCGCGAGGGCCGGTACTCGCACCGCTCGTGCGTTTGTTGAGCCATTGCCGCCGATGCGTCTTCGTGGTGCTGGCGCTGCTGGTGATCTTCATCGGGCTGCGCGGCATCCATGCCTTACGACCCGAACCCACCACCGCCGCCATCACCACCGACCAGCTTGTCGTTGTCGGCGTCGAAGGCCGCAGCCGACTCACCACGACCGACCGTACGGTGCTGGCGGCGGCCGGCGACCGTGCCCAGGCCGGTGCCATCGCGATCCGGCCCCGCAAGGTAGGGGACTGTGCCACGGCCGGCTGGGCAACCCTCGGGTCCGGGCGGCGTACGGCCGTCGGTGGCCGGTGCCGGGTTTCGGTCACCGCCCTGGGCGCGGTACGGGACTGGCGGAAATGGCAGGCCGCCGCGGCGGCGGACCGGGGCGATGCCCGACTCGGCACCTTGGCGGATGCGAGCACCGAGTGCGTCGCCTCCGTCGGGCCGGGAGCGGCGCTGGCTGCCGCGCACTCCGACGGCACCAGTGACGGACACCTGCCAGTGGGTGCCTACATCTCCGGCGGCTACCGGTCACCGTGCGCGCTGACACTGGTCGATGCCGGTGACCGCTCGGACGAGATCATCGCCGCCCTGGCAAAGAAGGCCGTCCTGGCGAAGCAGCAGGATCTCACCCTGATCGTGACCGGCATCGGCCCAGCATCTGGTTCTGAGGACCCGGCGCTGCAGGTGATCTATCGGATCGGCAGCTCGCCACCCGGCTGGCTTACCTCCGACAGCACCCGCAGGACCGGCATCGTCACCCTCGGTGACCTCACCCGGACCCTGATCCAGTTCACCCAGCGGAAGACGGCCCAGTTGGCGCCGCTGCCGGTCGACGGTGCCCCGATGATCGTGCTGCCCGGTACCATCACCCCGGACACGGTGCAGCACCGGCTGGACTCGGTGGCGGCCCTGTCCGACAGCCTGCCCATCATCTTCATCGGGATAGCGATCGTCGGGCCACTGCTCGTCGCCGGGCTGATCATCGGCCTCTGGCGGCGCCGGTACACAGTGCCCAGGCTGGTCACCAGTCTGTCCACCGTCTGGCTAATGTCGATGATCGCCACCGGGATCCTGCCCTGGTGGCGGACCTCATCCCCGACGCTGGTGCTGGGCATCCTTTTCGCCGTGATCGCGGTAGTCCTCACCTGGCTGACCATGGTCATCAGCCGCCGGATCGGTCATCCCATCGCGGTCGTGTCGGCAGCGATCACCATGGCCTTGCTCACTGCTGATGCGGCTCTAGGCGCCCCGATGCAGACCGGCAGCCTGCTCAACTCGCGTCCCATCTTCGCCCTTCGCTGGTATGGCTTCGGTAACGTGACCTTCGCCGCCTATGCCGGTGCCGCCCTGCTGCTGGCCGGCTACCTGGCCGATCAGCTGATCGACCCTCATCGTCTGCGCTCCAAGGGCCGGCGCTGTGCGGTACTCACCGTACTAGCGGTCGGCGGGGTGGCCGTCATCTGTGAGGGATGGCCGTCGATGGGCTCCGACTTCGGTGGCGTGATCGGCCTGATGCCGGGCCTGCTCTGGCTGGCCTTTGCCCTCTCCGGCTCACGAGTCTCCGGGTGGAGGATCGTGGCCATGGTGGCCGTGACCATCGGGGCAGTGGCGGCCATTTCCTGGCTGGACTGGCTCCGGCCAGCGAACCAGCGCAGCCACCTGGGTGCCTTCGTTCAGCGGGTGATCGACGGAGACGCACTGAGCGTGGTATCCCGCAAGGCAGTTGCCTCAATCGAGACCATTGTCAGCCCGGTTGGCATCGCGGCCGTGATCATCGGCGTCGTCTTGTGGATCGTGATCTTCCGCTATCCGCTGCCGGTGCTGGCCGAGGACTTCCCAACACTCCGCCACATTTCCGTGGCCGTGCTGCTGACGGCCGTCCTGGGCACCGTCCTCAACGATGGTGGCGTCTATATCTGGCTCACCATGACCGCCTGGTTCGCGATGTCGGTCCTGTCCCTGCTGTTGGACCGTGCGCCGCAGCAGGACCCCTTCCCCTGGGCGCGACGCCGGGCCGGCGTCCATGACCGATAACCTCATCTGGTGGTCGATACCGTCAACCAGGCACTGCTGAGTCCCCAGCTGGCACAGCCCTGGACAGAGCTAGGGCTCAAGCTCGACGAGTACGACCGGATCCGGCAGATCCTTGGTCGCCGTCCCACCTCCTGCGAGCTGGCGATGTACTCGGTGATGTGGTCCGAGCATTGCTCGTACAAGTCATCCAAGGTGCATCTGCGGCAGTTCAGCGAGCTCCCGGCCGGGACCCCGGTCGGCAAGCTGCTGGCCGGCATCGGTGAGAACGCCGGGGTGATCGACGTCGGCCAGGGCTATGCCGTTACCTTCAAGATCGAATCCCACAACCATCCCAGCTTTGTCGAGCCCTACCAGGGTGCGGCCACCGGCGTCGGGGGCATCGTCCGCGACATCTTGGCGATGGGCGCTCGGCCAATCGGGGTGCTGGACTCACTGCGTTTCGGCCCACTGGAGGCCCCTGACACGGCCCGGGTGCTGCCCGGGGTGGTCGCCGGGGTGGGCGGCTACGGCAACTGTCTCGGGCTGCCCAACATTGGCGGTGAAGTCGGCTTCGACACCAGCTATGCCGGCAACCCGTTGGTCAACGCACTCTGTGTCGGCGTGCTCCGTCATGAGGATCTGCACCTTGCCCACGCCACCGGCGCCGGCAACAAGGTGATCCTCTATGGCGCGGCTACCGGCGGCGACGGGATCGGCGGCGTCAGCGTACTGGCCAGCGAGACATTTGCCGCCGGCCCGGACAGTGATCGGCATGGGCCGGCCAAGCGGCCGAGCGTCCAGGTCGGCGACCCGTTCATGGAGAAGCTGCTGATTGAGTGCACGCTGGAGATCTTCGCCCGGCGGCTGGTGCACGGCATCCAGGACCTGGGTGGTGCGGGGCTGTCCTGCGCCACGTCGGAGCTGGCGAGTGCCGGTGACGGCGGCATGCATGTTGATCTTGACCTGGTGCCGTTGCGGGACTCGACCCTGAGCCCGGAAGAGATCTTGATGAGTGAGTCGCAGGAACGGATGATGGCAGTCGTCGAACCGCACAATGTCGATGCCTTCTTGGAGATCTGCGCCAAGTGGGACGTGCTCGCCACGGTGATTGGTGAGGTGATCGAGGGCAATGATCTGGTCATTGACTGGCATGGCGAGACCGTGGTCCAGGTGCCGCCCCGCACCGTAGCTCACCAGGGTCCGGTCTATCAGCGGCCGTACGCCCGGCCGGACTGGCTGGACCGGGTGCAGGCCGATGAGGTGACGTGCCTTGCCCGGCCGACAACCGGGGAGCAGCTCGCCGAAACGCTGCTGCGGATGGTCGCGTCGGCCGACCTGTGTGACAAGTCCTGGATCACCGACCAGTACGACCGTTATGTCCGCGGCAACTCGGTGCTGGCCCAACCCGAGGATGCCGGCATGCTGCGGATCGACGAGGACACCAACCTGGGGGTGGCGCTGGCCACCGACTGCAACGGCCGGTTCAGCTACCTCGATCCGTATGCCGGTGCCCAGCTGGCGCTGGCCGAGGCGTACCGCAATGTGGCGGTCAGCGGTGCCCGGCCGGTCGCGATCAGCGACTGTCTCAACTTTGGTTCGCCCGAGGATCCGGCAGTGATGTGGCAGTTCACCGAAGCGGTCCGCGGACTGGCCGACGGTTGCGCGGTCCTCGGTATTCCGGTGACCGGTGGCAATGTCAGCTTCTACAACCAGACCGGTGAGACGGCGATCCTGCCGACGCCGGTGGTCGGGGTGCTCGGGGTGATTGATGATGTGACCCGGCGGACGCGAAGCGGCCTCTCCGCCGACGGCGACCTGGTCTACCTGCTGGGTGAGACCCGCGATGAGCTGGCCGGATCGGCCTGGGTCCAGGTGGTGCATGGGCACCTGGGCGGCCGGCCGCCGCAGGTCGACCTTGATCATGAGCAACGGCTGGCCGAGCTGCTGGTCCTCGGCAGCCAGCAGCGTCTGTTCTCCGCCGCGCATGACTTGTCCGACGGCGGGCTGGCGCAGGCATTGGTGGAGTCCTGCCTGCGGTACGAGTTTGGTGTCCAGGTCACCCTACCTACGGCGTACGACCCGGCGGTGCAGCTGTTCTCCGAGAGTGCTGGCCGGGTGCTGATCTCGCTGCCGGCCGAGCGGCCGAGGGAGCTGGTCGAACTTGCTGACTGGCAAGGGATCCCGTGCACCCAACTCGGGACGGTGCAGCGTGATCATCCCGCTGCGAAGCTCACGGTTGAGGGGTTGTTCAGCCTGCCGCTGGCCGATCTCCGGGCCGCCTGGCAGGGCACCATCCCGGCCGCCATGACTCCGTGAGGATTCGGCGCGGGTTTTCTCCATTGGCTCACTTTGGGTGGGGTTTCCGCATCGCGTTCGGACCTGGTGAGGCGTTTTTACGGTCCTTCACGCGATGCGGATACCCCCACTTCGCTGAGTGCGAAACGTATGCCCGGCCAGCTAGCTTGCGTCATTTGCCGACAGAACGCGAGAAATGGTGTTGTGGCAGTCGCTGAGGGCGTCATTTGCCGACAGGACGCGAGAAGTGGTACCCACCTGCTCTGGGTAACCCCGGGCTTTTCGGTGCCGCTTCGACGTCGGCCCCAGTCTTGTTGCGCCAGCTGTCAGCGGGTCAGGGCCAGTTCTCGGGCGCCGGGGAGCTTGAGCAACCGGGCGGCCGGGAGCAGGATCTTGCTGCTCCGCAGGCCGGAACCGATCACCACATCGCCAGCCGCGAGGACGTGGGAGTCGAGGAGGATCGGCCAGTCCGGCGGGAGGCCGATCGGAGTGATACCGCCATACTCCATCCCGGTCCGGGTGCAGGCATCGTCTTGGGCGGCAAAAGAGATCTTGCGGACGCCGAGATCCTTGCGGATGATCCCGTTGACGTCGGCCCGCATGGTGGCGAGTACCAGGACAGCGGCGTACGTCGTCCGGTCTCCGCGCCGACCGACCACGATGACGCAGTTGGCCGAGTTCTCCGGCGGCACCTGGTGGGCCTCGCAGAAGGCAGCGGTATCGGCAAGGGAGCTGTCAATGGCGGCCACCTCCAGATCGCCCAGAGCGAGACCGACCTCGCGGACCGGGTCCGCGGCCAGCTGCGGCGCCATCGAGAGGGGAGTCCAGTCAAGGTTTCCACGCATGCACGGGAGCGTACCGGTGCTCGCCATTTCTCGCGTTCTGTCGGCGACTGACGGCTCCAACTACCAAGTTGGCACCATTTCTCGCGTTCTGTCGGCGAATGATGTCCCAGCGACGGCCAAGCGCTGGCAGTGGTCAGCTTCCGCCCTCAACCGGCAGGCAGCACGTCATCCCCGGGGTAAGTTGCCGGGCCGAGTTTCGGTGGCCAGATGCAGTGGCCACATCGTGAGCCGCAGCGACCGGTTGCCTTCGATCAGGTCCCGGGCCCGATCTCGGTCAGCGCAGACGACCCAGGCCGGGTCAGTGCGATGGCGATGCTGCATCCGCCGATATCGGCGACGGGGGCCTCGGCGATCATCATCAAGGTGGCTACCACCTTGGCCTCGAGCTGTTCGTCAAGATCATCGAATGGCACGATGCAGGGCAGCTGGGCTCCGTTGTCATCGAACCAGATCAGATAGAGGGACTCGAGATCGAAGCCGTCCGGTCCCATCAGGGGCGCCAGCGTTGCCGCAGCTGCTCATCCGTCCGTACCGGTGGCGCGTCCTCCAGCCTGGTCAGTGGGGCAATGGGGCATCGTCGTCGACTGTTGTCATGGCGTTGAGCCTGCGAGAATGGCGAACCGGGACCAGACCCTGCGTCGAGATCTGTGGATAACTGCCGCCATCCGTTGAGGAGGTCACGGTCTCAACCAGCGCCGCGGCCCAGCGCTGCTGCCTCCCGGCCGGTCGTCTTACCGGACCGCTAGTCTCGGCTCTATGGCTGATCTGCGTGC
>JBBSQO010000074.1:0-8081 GCA_038244025.1 Propionibacteriales bacterium | reverse complement strand
GCGGTGCAAGAAGACCATGCCGAGGTCATCTGCCTGGGCTGCGGCGGCATGGCCGAGCTGAACGAGCGAGTCGCCGCTCGGACCGGGGTGCCGATCGTCGACGGGGTGGCGGCCGCGGTCACCATCGCCGAGTCTTTGGTGCGGCTGGGACTGACCACCTCGAAGGTGCGCACCTACGCACCCCCACGACCCAAGACCTTCAAGGACTGGCCCCCCAAAGACTAGACACCGCCTCGTCCCAGAAAACGACACAAGAATCAGGAGCGACCAGTGAGCACGGACTATGCCGCCCAAACGTATGACCTGGTGATCCGGGGCCAGCGTGTGCTGACCACCGCCGGTGAGGTTGCCCGGGAGGTGGGGATCGCCGGAGGCCGCATCGTGGCCATCGAGCCGCTGGGCAACGGGCTGATCGGAGCCGAGGTGATCGACCTGGCCCCGGACGAGGTGCTGATACCTGGCTTGGTCGATACCCACGTCCACGTGAACGAGCCGGGCCGCACGCAGTGGGAGGGGTTCGCCACGGCCACCCGCGCGGCCGCCGCCGGCGGAGTGACCACGATCATCGACATGCCGCTCAACTCCATCCCCCCCACCTGCGACGTCGACGCCCTCCAGGTCAAGCGGGCAGCGGCTCAGGACCAGGCCTTCGTCGACGTCGGCTTCTGGGGAGGGGCGATACCGGGCAACGGCAACAAGCTGCGGGGGCTGCACGACGAGGGCGTCTTCGGCTTCAAGTGCTTCCTGTTGCACTCCGGGGTCGACGAGTTTCCACCTTTGGACCCTGAGGAGATGGAAGCCGACATGGCCATCCTCAAGGAGTTCGACTCCCTGATGATCGTCCATGCAGAGGACTCGCGATCCATCGAGCGGGCGCCACACCCCGAGGGCAGCCACTACGACCGGTTCCTCGCCTCCCGCCCGCGCGGCGCGGAGAACGTCGCGGTCAGCGCGGTCATCGAGCGGGCCCGATGGACCGGTGTTCGGGCGCACATCCTGCATCTGTCCTCCTCGGACGCGCTCCCGATGGTCGCCTCCGCCAAGCGGGACGGGGTGCGACTGACCGTGGAGACCTGCCCCCACTACCTGACCCTGACCGCCGAAGAGGTTCCCGACGGCGCCACCGCGTACAAGTGCTGCCCACCCATCCGGGAGGCGTCCAACCGGGAAGCGCTCTGGCAGGGCCTGCTGGACGGCACGATCGACTGCATCGTCTCCGACCACTCGCCCAGCACGCTGGACCTGAAGGACCTGGAGAACGGGAACTTCGCCGTCGCATGGGGCGGGATCTCTTCGCTGCAGCTGGGACTGTCACTGATTTGGACAGAGGCACGGCATCGCGGGGTCTCCCTTGACCGGGTGCTGGAATGGATGTCGACCAAACCGGCAGAGCTGGTCCGGCTGACCAACAAGGGCAAGCTTGCGCTCGGCTACGACGCGGACCTGGCCGTCTTCGCCCCCGACCAGTCCTACGTGGTCGACCCGGCCAAGCTGCACCACAAGAACCCGATCACCCCCTACGCGCAGCGGACCCTGTCCGGGCTCGTTCGGCGAACCTTCCTGCAAGGCCGGGAGATCGACGGTCAGCAACCCATTGGTCGCCTCCTCCGCCGGGGCGCGCTTTGAGCTGAACACTTCGTCAGGTGGCCACCCCACCATGCATCGCTCACCGTAGGCCAGCCCAACGTGTGAACAGTCGAAGCACGCACGCATCGTACGGACCGCGACATCCATCAGCATCGCGCGTGAGCGCGAGGCTACACCTCACGGTAAGGAGAACGCCCCATGCGCTACATCGTCGGATACGCGCCAAACAAGCATGGCGAGGAGGCAATCGCCCTGGCCTCGGCGCTGGCGTCGACGCAGGACGCCGAGCTCAAGATCGTTCATGTTCTCGACAAGCCAGCTCCCGCCGACGCCGCGTTCCTCGAGGAGCGGGCGGTGCAGGAGACGCGGGCCGGGTGGGCAGACGAGTGGCTGTCAGACGCCCTCCTTCGCGTCTGTGACGGTGTGCGGGCAACCGCTGACGTAACGTACGCAGACTCAGTCGCCGAGGGACTGATGGACGCGGCCCGCGACGACGACGCCGCGCTGATCATTGTCAGCGCCGCGCGGAACGGGCCGCTGAAGCGCTTCACCATCGGCTCGGTGGCGAACGCGTTGCTGCACGCGTCGCACGTTCCGGTCGCGCTCGTCCCCTCGGGATATGAGCGACCACCGCGCATCACCCGGATGACGGCGGCCGTCGGGTCCCGGCAAGGCGCTCACACCCTCCTCGATGTGGCCGTCGAGGCGGCTGCACGCCGCAACGTGCCCCTTCGCCTGGTGTCCCTGATCGCGCTCGACGTCGACGAGGCGGCGGACCCGGAGCTTGCGCTCGATGCGGCACGGTCGCATGCGCGGACGGTGCTCGATGAGGCGGTCGCGACGGTCGGCACGCGCACCGACGTCACCGCGACGGTGGCCGAAGGCCCCACGATTGAGCACGCTGTTGAGAGCCTTCCGTGGAACGAGGGTGAGATCGCGATCATCGGTTCGAGCCGCCTGGCCGAACACCGAAAGATATTCATGGGCAGCACCGCGAACAAGCTCCTGCGTGCCCTTCCGATCCCCCTCATCATCGTGCCACGGTTCGTGGACGACGAAGCATCGCACCCCGAATCCCCGCTTCTATGACTCCGATGCCCGCAGCCCCCCGAAACGGCCGCCAGCACGCCGAGCTGGTCGGGCGATTCGCCAAGCGGCGGGATCGTGCTCCCACCTGGCGGGGTCGGGCACCTGACGTTGAGAAAGTTGCACAAAAGAAAGTTATTGAGACGGAGGCACACCGGTCGAGCTGGGCCGCAGAGGCACCACCAAGGATCCCTGCCTGAGGGAACCACCGGCTGCTGCTCACTGGCGCCGAGCATCTCTTGGTCAAGCAGTGTGTCAGTGGGCCCGCTCGGCCGGATGGGATGCTCGACGATCACGATCCGACCAAAGGGTGGCACGGTGATCAAGGTGTCTCACGGTCATCAAGGGGTCACTGAGATCAGGGCGCCACTGCCACCGGCCGCGGTTGCCGGGCCACCACCAGGCCGGAGACGAGCAGCGCGAAACCGAGCATGGCCGTGAACGAGGCCAGCAGGTTCTGCTCCCAGGTGAAGGTCAGCTCGATGTTGGCGCCGTTGGGCAGGATCATGAACCGGGCCACCACCACCCAGCCAATGAAGATCCAGCCCAGGGCAACGAACCAGTCCGGCAGCGGTTGCTTCAGCCAGATGACGGCCATCGGCACCACCCAGACAAAGTGGTGGGACCAGGAGACCGGGGACGCGAGCAGGCCGGCCACTCCGCACAGTATGAGCGCCATCAGTTCATCACCACGCCGATGCCAGCGAGCGGCTGCCCAGATACCCAGCACCACCACGACGGCGCTGGCCGCCAGACCAGCCAAGGTTGTCCAGCGGTTCAGACCGAAGATCCGCACCCAGTCGGCCAGCACCGACTGGTTGGTGTAATAGACAATGCTGTCGCCGAGCCCGGTGTCGCCGGCCAGCAGCCTCCCCCAGAAGCTGATCGAGGTGGCCGGCAGGATCGCCAGTGCCAGCAGCGTCGCGACGGCAGCGGTCAGGGCACAGCCAATAGCCGCACGCCACTTGCGCGCCGCGAGGAGATAGAGCAGGAAGATCCCGGGCGTGAGCTTGATCGCCATCGCCAGCCCGGTCAGGACTCCCTCCGGCAGCAGCCGACGCCGTTTCCCGGGCGGGCGCCGGCCGAGGACTCTCGGCCCGGGTGCCAGATCCAGAAAGACCAGCGCCATCAAGAAGGTGCCCACCTGACCGAAGGCCAACGTACCGAAGACGGGCTCGGCGAACATGGCCGTGGCGGCGCCAGCAACACTCAGCTGCCAGCCCTTCAACCCGACCCGATGCAGCACCGCCAGCATGGTCAGCACACCGGCAATGGTCCAGCCGATCTGGACAGCCTTGAGCGGAACCAGCGTCAACGGCACTGCCAGCAGGGCAGCGAACGGCGGATAGAGGAACGGCAATGACCCGGGCAGGCCATAGATGTCGCCCCCGTGCAGCACCGTGCGTCCGGCCAGCCGGTAGACATCGAGATCGACCATCTTCGGCTGCCACGGCAGCACTGTCCCGCTGAACGTCATAGGTGCAAAGAACAAGCCGACCAGCACCGGCACGATGCAGATGGCCAGGGCCTGCGCCAGCCGTACGGGATGGAAAGGAGGGTGAGAGCTCATCGGGACAGGAACCCGCTGATGGTGCGACCGACGCCGGACTGATGGTTCCCGGCGATGACGGTGACGCCCAGGTCCAGCATCGCCGGATGGCTGTTGGCCATCACGTGCGGCATCCCCACCCAGTGAAGCATCTCCAGATCGTTGGGCATGTCCCCGAAGGCGGCCACCTCGGCCGCGTCAATGCCATGCGAGGTGCAGTACTCCTGCAGCATCGAGGCCTTGCTGACGCCTGAGGCACTGACCTCGAGCGGGGCCAGCAGGCCGGCGGAGGAGTGGGTGATCGTCAACCGGCCGGCGTTGATGCCGGCTACCTCCCGGGCTAGCGCATCGGCCGGCAGCTCAGGATGCTGGATCAGGATCTTGACAAAGTCGCCGGCCTCGATCAGCTCCTCGGCAGTCCCGGTGGAGATCAGCGGGTTGCCGCCGCCGGCATCCGGCGCCTGGTAGCTGGGCTCGAACCCACAGGTGCGGCCCCGCTCGATGCCGAACGCGGCATCCGGAAGCTGCTGGCGGATATCGGCGATCACCGCCAGTGCGACCGCCGACGGTATCGGGTGGATGGTGAGTGTCTCACCCGACGACAGGTCGTACAGGATTGCGCCATTGCCGGCGATGACGATGGACTGTCTGGTCGGCAGGTCCCGGATGATGTCCAGGTTGCGCAGCGGTCGTCCGGTCGCGAAGACCACCATGATGCCGGCCGCACTGGCCTGCGCGACGGCGGCCCGGTTCTCGGCGCTGACGGTTCCGTCCGGGGAAAGGAAGGTGCCATCCAGGTCGGAGACAATCAGACGGGGTACGTCAGAGACGGCTGGACCAGGTACGGCTACCATCACAGCTTCGATCCGGGCGAGTTGGCCGCACCCGGTGACCCGGAATCCGACGGGGTCGGCTCGCCGCCACCGGACTGGGTGCCGCTGGGCGAGGGGGAGCTGGATTTCGGTGAGCCGGACATCGACGGTGACTGGGACGGCGACTGCCGCGTCGGTGACCCGGACTGCGGTGAGGGCGAGGCCGACTGGGGCGACGGTGACCCGGACTGGGGTGGGGGTGAGCCGGACTGGGGTGAGGGTGACCCGGACTGGGGCGGCGGTGATCCGCTCTGTGGCGGTGGGCTGCCCGTCGGTGGGGCCGGCGGCGGCGGTGTCTGGGGCGGCCGGTTGTGGAAGATCAGGATGGCGATCAGGATAGCGAGCGCCGCCAGCAGCAGCATCAGCAACCAGGAGACCAGGATCGTCGTCCACCCGGCCCGGTCATATCGGCCCGGCCAAGGCAGCGGCCATAGCCTGGCCAGCCCGGGCTTGATCCGGTCAATCCAGTAGAGCCGAAAATCCGGGCCCGAAGGGGTGCCCTGCGGTGCCAGCCGACTCAGCTCGACCTCGGTCAGGATCCGCATCGCCGTCGCGGCGGCGGCCGGTGACCCGTCATAGACCAGCGCTGCCCAGGGTGCGACCGGACGGTCGTCGGGTGCAGGCGGATCGTCGCCCTCGGAGCGATACTTCTTCGCCAGCCGGCCTTCGTCCTGGCCCTGCCCGCCCCGGGCCACGACAGTATCGATATGCAGCTTGTTGATCACGCCGGACAGCCGGGCCCGGGCTGCGGCATCCTCGGCGGCACCTTCGGACAGCAGGATCACCATCACCGGCTGGTTAGCATCGCCGCCCAGCCGGTTAGCATCGCTATGGCCGACGTAGGTCACTCCGGACGGGGTCGCTCTCAGCCGTGAGTCGAGCCAGAAGTCGCTAATCTTGGGCGGGTCGTCAGGCAGCAGCGGACTGACCGGGACGTAGGTGTCCGCTCCAGCGGTCGGCTGGCCGCCGGGGTCCGCCTCGCTGCCCGGATTCGGCTGGTCTGGTGTCGACATCGGTCCTTATCTCATCACACCAGCCGTCCGTGCCGGCTCCGACCGGCCGCGACCAGAGACAGCGTGGAAGATCCGAGCGGGAGTGACCGCTCAAATCTTCCACGCTGTCCAGGGGCGTGGGTCGCGGGGCCCGGTTGCTAGCCGCAGACATTCCTTGCCCGATCCTCGGGTATCGTCGACACGGGCAACCGCGACATGCATGAAGACAGCAACGGCGACTTGCTGAATGCAGCAAAGACGGCATGCTTGAAGCCAGCAAACGGCGACATGCTGAATGCAGCAACGGCGACATGCATGGAGACAGCAATGGCGGCATGCGGAGGCAGTCGGCCAATGTGGCTTGTGACCAAGGCGGCACCGTCCATCGACCATGGCGAACAATCAGGAGAAGTGAGTGAGCAGTCCGGCGCAGCACCAGCAGGCCGATCAGTCACTGAACAACCAGCAGGCGGCACGGCTGCTCGGCGACGCGATCGCGCAGGTGCAGAGGGTGATTGTTGGCCAGGAGCACATGGTCGAGCAGCTGATGGTGTCGCTGCTGGCCAAGGGCCACTGCCTGCTGGAAGGTGTTCCCGGCACCGCGAAGACGCTGGCCGTCCGCAGCTTCGCCACTGTGGTGGGCGGTGAGTTCTCCCGGGTCCAGTTCACCCCCGACCTGGTTCCGTCGGACATCGTCGGGACCCGGATCTACCGGGCCAGCCAGGAGAGCTTCAAGGTCGAGCTCGGGCCGGTCTTCGTCAACTTCGTGCTGGCCGACGAGATCAACCGCGCGCCGGCCAAGGTCCAGTCGGCGATGCTGGAGCTGATGGCCGAGAAGCAGGTGTCCATCGCCGGCCACACCTATCCCGCCCCGAAGCCGTTCATTGTCATTGCCACCCAGAACCCGGTGGAGTCCGAAGGGGTCTATCCGTTGCCTGAAGCCCAGCGGGACCGCTTTCTGCTCAAGGTCGACGTCCCCTATCCGCGGGGCAATGAGGAGTTCGAGATCCTACGCCGGATGAGTGTTGATCCGCCGGAAGCGCACCCGATCCTCGACCCGGAGCTGATCCTTCAGCTGCAGCGCAGGGCCTCCGACGTGTTTGTGCACAACCTGGTGGCTGAGTACATTGTCCGGCTGGTGCTCGCCACCCGGACCCCGGCCGAGTTCAACATGCCGGACCTGACCTCGGTGATCCAGATCGGCTGCAGCCCCCGGGCCACCCTCGGACTGGTCGCCGCTGCCCGCGCCCTGGCCCTGATCCACGGCCGTGACTACGTACTGCCGACCGACGTGCAGTCGGTGGCCCGGGATGTGATGTCCCACCGGTTGGTGCTCGGTTTCGACGCGGTCGCGGACAACATCAGTCCGGCTCAGGTGGTCGAACGGGTGGTGGCGATGGTGCCACCACCGACCCCAGTCTGGAGCGCCGGGCAGCGGCACTCCGGGCAGGACCAGCGCCAGCAACAACCCGAGTTCAACTAGCAACATGTCCACTCCACGGCCTCCCGGCGGGCCTACCCCACGGCCTTCCGGCGGGCCCACTCCACGGCCTTCCGGCGGGCCCACTCCACGGCCTTCCGGCGGGCCCACTCCACGGCCTTCCGGCAAGGCTGCACCGAACCCCGAGGATCTCGGCGCGGTGGCATCGGTGATCGGGGTGCCGACCCGGATCACCATCCCGCTGAACAAGCTGGCTCCGGAGGCCGCCTTGCGCCGCCTCGAGCTGACCATCGTCCGGCGGCTGGAGGGTTACCTGCAGGGTGATCATCTGGGTTTGTTGCCGGGGCCGGGCACCGATGCCAACGATGCCCGAGTCTATGTGCCCGGTGAGGACGACGTCCGCAAGATCGACTGGGCCGTCACCGCGCGGACCACGGTGCCGCATGTCCGCGACACGATGGCCGACCGGGAGCTCGAGGTGTGGGCCCTGCTCGACGTCACCCCGTCGATGAACTGGGGCACCGAGGGGGTCACCAAACGCGACCTGGGCATTG
>JBBSQO010000073.1:0-8127 GCA_038244025.1 Propionibacteriales bacterium | reverse complement strand
TATGGCGAGGACTACGATCGCTACCGCTGGACCCTGAGGTGCGACGCATCACCATAAACCTCGATCACCCCGTCGTGAAGGCCGCGAAGGCTCTGCCCGACGACGAGGCGACCTTCCGTCGGCTGTGCTACGAGATCGCGTTCACCGGCTACGCTGTGGCGCTCGCCGATCTCCAGTTCGAGCGTGACCCTGCCCGTGACAGTTCTGACGCTACGTTCGAGATCCGCGCCGCACTCCGCCGTGTGTGGGCGAATGCTGGGGCCCTCTTCGCAGTCTGATCAAGGTCGGGGTCGGCCGCGTCTTTCCGCCGCAAATGCTCCTGACCCCGGGAACTCTCGCGAGTCGGTGTGACCGGCTTCCGGCGGTGGGCGCTGTCGGCTCTAACAGTGCGGCGGGCCAATCTCCTGCGGAATCCCTGCGGAATCTGGCCCTCCAGACACAACGAACCCGACCCCCGATCCCGCGTTTCCGCAGGTCAGGAGCCGGTTCGGTGTTACGACGATCTTAGATGTCGTAGTAGAGCTCGAACTCGTGCGGATGGGGGCGGAGCCGGATCGGATCAATCTCCGTGGTGCGCTTCAGATCGACCCAGGTCTCGATCAGGTCGTGGGTGAAGACGTCGCCTTGCTGCAGGAACTCGTTGTCGGCCTCCAGGGCATCCAACACCGCACTGAGATCGGCAGGCACCGTCGGCACCGAATGGTATTCCTCCGGTGGCAGCTCGTACAGGTCCTTGTCGATAGGCTCGGCCGGTTCGATCTTGTTCTGGATGCCGTCCAGACCCGCCAGCAGGATGGCCGAGAACGCGAGGTACGGGTTCGAGGATGGGTCCGGGCAGCGGAACTCGATCCGCTTGGCCTTGGGGTTGGATCCAGTGATCGGGATCCGGATGCAGGCCGAACGGTTGCGCTGGCTGTAGACGAGGTTGACCGGCGCCTCAAATCCCGGCACCAAACGGTGGTAGGAGTTGACGCTCGGGTTAGTGAAGGCCAGCAGGGCAGGCGCATGTTCCAGAATGCCACCGATATACCAACGAGCCAGGTCGGACAGCCCGCCGTAGCCGGCCTCGTCATAAAACAACGGCTCGCCGCCATCCCAGACCGAAGAGTGCACATGCATACCGGACCCGTTGTCACCGAAGATGGGTTTTGGCATGAAGGTCGCCGTCTTGCCGGCCGCCCAGGCAGTGTTCTTGATCATGTACTTGAACTTCATCAGGTCATCGGCGGCAGTCAGCAAGGTGGCGAACCGGTAGTTGATCTCGGCCTGGCCGGCGGTCCCGACTTCATGGTGGGCACGTTCGACGACCAGTCCGGAGTTCTCCAGATGGCGCGTCATGTCATCGCGCAGGTCAGAGAAGTGGTCCAGCGGTGCCACCGGGAAGTAGCCGCCCTTGTAGCGCACCTTGTAGCCGCGGTTGCCACCTTCCTCGACCCGGCCGGTGTTCCAGGCACCGGCCTCCGAGTCGATCGCGTAGTAGCCGGTGTTGGCCTTGGTCTCGAACCGTACGTCATCGAAGACGTAGAACTCTGCCTCGGCGGCGAAGTTGGCGGTGTCACCGATACCGGTGGAGGCCAGGTAAGCCTCCGCCTTGCGAGCGATGTTGCGGGGATCCCGGCTGTACGGTTCCTTGGTCAGCGGATCATGGACAAAGAAGTTGACGCACAACGTCTTGGCCCGCCGGAACGGGTCCAGATAGGCGGTGGTTGGATCCGCCAGCAAGGCCATGTCGGACTCGTGGATCTTCTGGAAGCCACGAATCGAGGAGCCATCGAAGGCGAGGCCGTCTTCGAAGACCTCCGAGCCGAACGACCTGGCAGGGACGGTGAAATGCTGCATGATGCCGGGCAAGTCGCAGAAGCGGATATCGATGATCTCGACATTCTCATCCTTGATATAGGCCAACAGGTCGTCGGCTCCTTGGAACATCTGTCCTCCGGTGAAGTTTGGTGATCTCGGTACGGTGCTCTCCTGCCTGAGTCTAGGGAACCAGAATTTCTGCCGGGTTCCGCCGATGTTTCGCCCGTGTAACACCCCAGGGTTTCACCGGTGTAAAGGCGCGCCGGCGAGCGCCCCGACCCAGGCGGGTAATCTCGCGGTGTGGCCGGCTCAACAGCGCGTACGTCTCAGTCCTCCTGGCCGGGCAAGAGCATCGGTCTGCCCCAGACCGGACGTGGTTCGCTGGCATCCTGGAGGTCTCGCTTCACCGCACTGGTGCTCGACTGGGCCGCCAGCATGGGGGTGGCGATCGGGGCCTTCGGCACCGAGGTGCTGACCGGACACGGATGGCAGCAGTGGATGATCTTGGCCGTCTTCTTTGTCGAGTCGGCGGTCCTGTCGGCACTGACCGGCGGGAGCTTTGGCCAGCTGCTCTGCCGGATCGCCGTCTTCCGGCTGGACGCGAAACCGCTCGGCTTCGGCCGTTCCGTCCCGCGGGCCGCGATGACCTGCCTGGTGATACCGCCGCTGGTGGTGGATGAGAACCGGCGCGGGCTACCTGACCTCGCTCTCGGCACCGTCGTCATCAACCGGCGCTGATTGGAGCACCGCAGCCATGTTTTGGTTATCTATCCACCTCTGGTGTCGATGAAGAACCAAAACTTGGCCGTGGCCGGGTGGCGTCGTCGACCAGCTCCAGGATGTGGCGGTACTGATGACCGGTGGCCCTCGACATCCCGATCTCGCAGGTGCGGTTGTTCGAGACGTATCCGTCAAACTCCTGCCCCTGCAGGGATTTCGCCTCAGCTGCCGCTGCGCTGGCGGTCAGCTCGGGATGCAACATACCTCGGTCGCCGGCAAATCCGCAGCATCCCCAGTCATCGGGAACTTCTGCCTGCTCGGACAGCGCGGCCGCAAGAGAAGTGAGGAAGTCATTGGTGCCCAGCCGGGTACTGGAGCAGGTGGGATGCACCGCCACCGAGCCGACGCTGCGCGGCACCGGCAGCCGGGGGAGTACGGTCTGGGCCACGAACTGGACGGCGTCGATGAACCTCAAGAGGGTGAGGTCTCGACCGGCGGGACCGGTGTCTGGGAAGCCGGAGTCGGCTGACGTTGCAGTCTCCAGGGCATGCACCAACCCCTCGGTGCAGGAGGAGGCATCGCAGACGATCGGCAACCGACCGCGGTCAGATGCCTGCCACAGGGCATCGATGGTGCGCTTGACCATCACCTGGTAGCCATCGGTCATCCCCTTGGATTTCCACGGGGTGCCACAACACAGGCCGGCTGGTTTGTCCGGCGTCACCAAGGCGATGCCCGCCCGTTCGCACAATGCGAGCAACGCGGCCGAGACCCCCGGCGAGTCGGCTGCCGGACCGAACATGGTGCCGACACAGGCCTGGAAATACACCGCCTCGGCGGCACCGGAGACGGGCTGATGGCGGCGCCGCCGTGATCCACCGGGCGGCAGGTCCGGTGACAGCAACGGGACGGCATCATCACCGAGCACCCGGCGGGCAAGCCGGTTGGGGCCGCTGATGACCGGGCCTGGCAATGCGTCGGCAACGGACATCCCCGCTGATGCGACCGCGGTGAAGGGTGCCCAGGCGCGAGCCGCTGCCTGCCAGCCCTGTTGTGCACCGCGGCCGGCGGACTCGGCCCGCAACCGGCGAACCAGGTCTCCGGTGTTGATGAAGACCGGGCAGGCGGTCTGGCACATCCCGTCCACGGCACAGGTTTCCACCGATGCGTACTCAGAATCTTCCGTCAGCTCGGCCACCAGCCCGGTCTGACCGGCCTTCTCCGCCTCCGCAATGGCTCGCCGGATGACAATCCGCTGCCGTGGCGTGGTGGTCAGGTCCTTGCTCGGGCAGACCGGTTCGCAGTACCCGCACTCAACGCAGCGGTCCACCTCCTGCTCCACCTTCGGCGTCCGCTTCAGATTCTTCAGATGCAGTTCGGGATCCTCGGTAAGCAGCGTGTCCGGGTTGAGGAGCAGGTGAGGGTCACAGGCCTTCTTGATCTGCAGCATCATCGCGTACAGCGCGTCGCCGAACTGCCGCCGGACATAGGGGGCCATGATCTTGCCGGTGCCGTGCTCGGCCTTCAAGGTGCCACCCTTGGCCAGCACCAGCTCCACCATCTCCTCGGTGAACTCCCGGTAGTGCTGCAACGAGTCGGGATGGGCGAAGTCGATCTTGACCAGGAAGTGGATGTTGCCATCCTTGGCATGGCCGAAGATCACCGCATCGTGGTAGCCGTGCCGGTCGAACAGCTCCTGCAACCCCCGGCAGGTGTCCGACAGCGCCGACACCGGTACGGCGATGTCCTCCAGAAGTGCTGTCGTTCCGGTCGGCCGATCGCCGGCCACCGCCGCGTACAAACCCTTGCGCAGATGCCACAGGTTGCCCCGAATAGTTGGATCCGAGGTGAGCCGGCTTGGCATCACCAGCGGCAGGGTCTCGAACAGCCTTTTGGCATCGGTGGACAACCGCTCCAGCTCGCCGGTACTGCCGGCCTGGTACTCGACCAGCAGCCCGGCGTGATCAACGATCTCGAGGTCGGGGATGGAGCCGGCGGCGGCGGGATCGTGTCGGACCACCCGCAACGAGGCAGCGTCCAGCAGCTCGATGGTGGCCGCGCCGCTGGCGACCAGGGCGGTCAGCGCATCGGTGGCCGGCTCGAGTCGTTCGAAGAGCAGGAAGGCGGTCGCCGCGTGCGGCTGGATCGGGACGGTACGGAAGGTGGCCTCGGCCACGAAACCCAGGGTGCCCTCGCTGCCAATCATCAGATGGGCCAGCATCCCAGCCGGGGTGTCGAAGTCCAGCAGGGCGTTGAGGCCGTACCCCATCGTGTTCTTCATGCTGTACTGGCGCTCCACCTCGGTCCGGAGCTCGGCGCTGCCAGACAGCTGCTGATGCAGAGCTGCCAGGGTCCGGTGCAGATCGGGTTCCGCACCGGCGAGGTGATCATCGGCGTCCGGAGCCGCGGTGTTGATCACGGTCCCGCCGGGCAGCACGATGATGAGCGATTCCACCGTCCGGTAGGAGTTCTGGGTGGTGCCACAGTTCATCCCACTGGAGTTGTTGGCGATCACGCCGCCCATGGTGCAGGCAATCTCGCTGGCCGGGTCCGGACCGAGCTTACGCTGGTACCGAACCAGCCGGGCGTTCACCTGGCGGACCGTGGCGCCCGGCTGGACCCGGACCCGAGCGCCGTCATCGAGCACCTCGATGGCACGGAAATGGCGGCGGGTATCAACCAGCAGGCCATCGGTGACTGCCTGGCCGGACAGGCTGGTCCCCCCGGACCGGAAGAGCAACGGCACCTCGCTGGCCTGCGCAAACAGCATCACGGCTGCAACCTCGGCTGCGTTCCGGGGCTGGACGACGGCGCGCGGCGTCAGCAAGTAGTGGGATGCGTCCACGGCGGCACAGACCCGGTCAAAGGCGCGGGTGCTGACCGAGGCATCGCTGCCGAGGACCCTCCGCAGTCCGGTTTCAAGATCAGCTATCGCACTGGCCGGTACGCTGACCCGGGATGACTTCTCCACGCCTGCCATCAGCTGCCCCAGCTAGGACGCAGACCGAACCCGGACGCGCCCCGGTCGTCGGGCTTCACGGCCAGGACTTGGTCAAGCTGAATCTCGTTGCGGGTAAAGGCAATCCGGGATCCGGCAATGTAGATTCCCCAGACCTTGGCGGTAGCCAGCCCGACCTCCGCCACGCAGGCATCCCAGTTCGCAGTCAGGTTAGCCGACCAGCCGGCCAGCGTTCTCGGATAGTGCTCACGCAGATCCTCGAGGTGGCGGACCTCGAGTCCCTGGTTCTGGATGTCACTGACGATCCGGCCCACGCCGGCCAGCTCCCCATCCGGAAACACGTACCGATCCATGAAGGCCCCAATCTGCTGCGGATGCGTTGTTGGTCTGGTGATGCAGTGGTTGAGCAGCCGCCCACCCGACCTGAGATGATCGTAAATCCACCGGAAGTAGGACGGATAGTTACCGACACCGATGTGTTCGGCGACTCCGATGGAACTCACCGCATCAAAGGTGGACTCCGGCACGTCACGGTAGTCACAGAAACGGATCTCGATCTGTCCATCCAGCCCGTCGCGGCGGACCGCCTCGCTGGCCCAGCTGGCCTGCTGCTTGGACAGAGTGACCCCGAGTGCCTGGACGCCATAGTGCTTTGCCGCGTACCGGGCCATGCCTCCCCAGCCACAGCCCAGATCGAACAACCGCTGTCCCGGCTGAAGGTCGAGCTTGCGGGCGATCAGGTCGTACTTGGCTTGCTGAGCCTGCTCCAGGCTGGCGTCGTCATCGGTGAAGACGGCGCAGGAGTAGGTCATCGAGGGGCCGAGGAGAAGTTCGTAGAATCTATTGGAGAGGTCGTAGTGGTGGTGGATCGCTGACTTGTCCCGGCCCTTGCTATGCCGCAGCCCGGCCAGGGCCCGGCGCCAGCGCGGTACTTCTTCCTGCGGTGGCGGAGGCGGAGGTTTGAGGGCGGGCAGCCCGAGTGATCTGATGATTTGGGTGATCTGAGCCGGCGCCGGCAGCCGAGGCTGCAGCTGAGTCATCATCAGCACCATGGCGTCGTACGGGTCGCCGGGGTGGGTGCCGTGCAGCGCAAGGTCGCCGGCAATGTAGGCGCGGGCAAAGCCGAGATAGCCGGGCGCGGTCAGTAAGTAGGACAGTCCGCGCTGGTTGAGCAGGTCAAGCCTGATCGTCTCATCCTCGGGTCCGGCCACACTGCCGTCGTAGGCGGTGAAGCGAAACGGCGGCCCACCAGGCAGCACCGTGCACAGGACATCGGCGACGGACAGCCTGCGCTGGGATGAAGTTGTCATGATCATTTCACCGCCTAGATGGGTGGTCGGCTGATGGGTCCGTGGTACCCAGGCGACCGCGTCCCAGACTACCGTTGACCCATCCCAGATCTAGCACCGTTCGGAACAGAACCCAGGGTTGAGGCGAGCATTTCTACCGCGAGGCACCCACCCATTTCGCGAGCACTCTCGGTGAGTCACCAAGCCGTTGACACTGCAAATATCGAGTAGTACCGTCAGCCTAGTGCCTGCACTACTCTAAAAGCGTCAGGATGAGCCAGGCAGCGGCAGCCCTTCCGTGACGAGTCCTGAACGGTGCGGCAAGCAGTCACACTTTCTGTGCTCGGGTCTGGGAAAGGTCTTGCGGTGTCTGGTAAAGATCCTAGTTTTGGCGTGGTGACGAATCCGGTTTCCCGCCGCACTCTGCTGGGCAGCGTCGGTCTTGCGGCTGCTTCATCGACCATGCTAACGGCCTGTTCAAGTGGGACGCCTAAGAACGATGGCGCTGGTGGTCCGGGTGACTTCCCCAGTACACCAAAGTTCAAGTTCGTCTTTATTAACCATGTGACGACGAACACCTTTTTTCAGGCTACTCAGTATGGGCTTGCCGATGCAGCCGCCCTCCTCAACCTACCCAAGCCGCAGTGGACAGGGTCGGAGACATCGAATGTTTCCCAAATGGTCACCGCGATGAAAACCGCTATCACGGGGAAGGTTGACGGGATCGCCGTAGCGCTCGTCGATCAATCGGCGTTCAACGGGCCGGTTAAGGCGGCACTCGCGGCGGGCATACCGGTTGTCTCCTATAACGCTGACGTTTCGACCAACTCACGCTTGGCCTACGTCGGCCAGGATCTCTTTGCCACGGGTGAGGCAATGGGAAAACGAATCGCCTCGCTGATGCCGAACGGTGGTGACGTCGCCATTTTCATTGCCACACCTGGCTCGCTGAACATTCAGCCCCGCGCCGACGGCGCAGCTGCCGCGCTCAAGGCAAGCGGCAAGAACTTCAAGGTGAAGCAAGTCGCCACAGGCGCAGACCAGAGCGGGGAACAGACGGCGATCGACTCGTTCTACACCGGGAACAAGGGCGTCAAAGGACTCTTCGCTGTGGACGCAGGCAGTACCGCGGGCGTTGCTGCGGTCATGACCAAGTACAAGTTGGCCTCGGCGGGTTTTCACGGCGGCGGCTTTGACCTACTGACGACGACGACGAAAGCCATCCAAGCGGGAGATCTGGATTTCACTATCGATCAGTCCGCTTACCTGCAGGGTTTCTTGCCGACACTGTATCTGTACCTATACAAGCTCTCCGGCACCCTGGTCTCGCCGCCAACGACCAACACTGGCTTGAAGTTC
>JBBSQO010000072.1:0-8165 GCA_038244025.1 Propionibacteriales bacterium | reverse complement strand
GCAAGGCACCGTCATCTTGACGAAGCCTCATCCTACGGTGTGTCGGTGAGTCGGCAGGGAAACGGCCGCAGGGTGGAGAACCAGGCTTGCCAACTGGGACAACCATCTGGTTTCGGCCATCTGGTTTCGGCGCCCCAGCTCGATGCGGAGAGTCGCTCCGGTGTGGCTGACCGCGATTGTCAGTCGCGGCTTCTACAGTCGTGACCATGGCCAAGGCGAGCACCAAACCGAGTTATCACTGCACTGAGTGCGGCTGGACCACGGTGCGCTGGGTCGGCCGCTGCGGGGAGTGTCAGATCTGGGGCAGTGTGGTGGAGCAGGGCGCGGCCAAGCTGACCGAGGTGAGGTCCACCTCCCCGGTGAGCAAGGCCATCCCGATCGGCCAGGTCAGCATGGAGTCCGCTGCCCGGGCGCTGACCGGTGTCGGTGAGCTGGACCGGGTCCTGGGCGAAGGGCTGGTGCCGGGGGCCGTCGTGTTACTGGCCGGCGAGCCCGGTGTGGGGAAGTCAACGCTGCTGCTGGAGGTGGCTGCCCGCTGGGCTAAGGCCGGGCGTACCACCTTGTATGTCACCGGCGAGGAGTCCGCCGGCCAGGTGCGGCTGCGGGCCGGCCGGACCAATGCCATTGCCGATCAGCTGTATCTGGCCGCCGAATCCGATCTGGGCACCGTGCTCGGCCACATCGAGGAGGTGGCTCCGTCGCTGATGGTGCTGGACTCGGTACAGAGCATCGGCACTGCCGAGGCGGATGGGTCGCCCGGCGGTGTCACCCAGGTCCGGGAGGTGACCGCGGCCCTGGTCCGGACCGCCAAGCGGCGCGGGATGGCGGTCGTCATCGTCGGGCATGTCACCAAGGACGGTGCCATCGCCGGTCCCCGGTTGCTCGAGCACCTGGTCGATGTGGTGTTGTCGTTCGAGGGTGACAAGCATTCCGGGTTCCGGATGGTACGGGCCACCAAGAACCGGTTCGGGCCGGCCGATGAGGTGGGCTGCTTTGAGATGGGTGAGCAGGGCATTGTCGAGGTGACGGACCCGTCGGGGCTCTTCACCTCCCGGCACGACGAGCCGGTGCCCGGCACCTGTGTGACGGTCACCATGGAGGGCCGGCGGCCGCTGCTGGCCGAGATTCAGGCACTGGTGGCGCCCTCACCGTTGGAGCGGCCGCGCCGGATCACCCATGGGGTGGAGTCCGGCCGGCTGGCGATGGTGCTGGCGGTGCTGGAGCGCCGGGCCCGGATCGAGCTGTACAACCGCGACGTCTATGTCTCCACCGTTGGCGGCGCCCGGGTCACCGATCCGTCGGCCGACCTGGCGGCCGCCATCGCGGTGGCCTCCGCGGCGCTGGACTCCGGCGCCACCGGCAGGGCCGTGGCCATCGGCGAGGTCGGGCTGGCCGGTGAGCTGCGGCGGGTGCCCGGCACCGATCGCCGGCTGGCCGAGGCAGCCCGGCTCGGGTTCCAGACCGCCATCATCCCGGCCGCCTCCAGCAGCGCCCGGGATCGGATGCCCGTTGCCAAGAGTGGTCTTCGGGTGCACCCGGTGTCGACCATCGTCCAGGCCCTCGATGCGCTCGACCTGCGACGCGCATCCCTGCAGTCGGTGCCCCGATAGCAGTCAGCGCCAAGATGGCGGTCAGGGCCCAGATGGCACTCAAGGCCCGCATGGCAGTCAGAGCCCAGATAGAACGTGCCATTTTACCGCTCTATGCCGGGGTTCGCGCCTGATGGCGAGGACCGGCTCCAGGCTCATGCAGCCGTGCCGTCAGCAACAGTGCCAGCAGGGGGAGTGCGATCAGCGAACTGAGGGAGAACCGTAGGCTGGTGGCGTCGGCGAGCCAACCGAGGAGCGGGTTGAAGAGCCCGCCAATGCTGACCGCGAGGCCGACGGTGACGCCACTAGCGGTGCCGATGCGATTCGGCAGGTAATCCTGGCCCAGGATCACGAACACGCCGAAAGGCAGGTAAACAGCGACACCGGTCAGAGCAACGAAACCTAACGCGAGGACGTTGTTGGTAGCCAGCACCAGTCCCAGCAAGCCCGGGATGGCCAAGACAAACCCCGTTCGGATGCTGGTGAGCCGGTTGCTGCGGTCCGCCAGCCAGCCGCCGAGCAGGGTCCCCGCTGCTCCAGCGACGAGAAAGATCGTCAACGTGGCCCCACCCTGAGCTGTGGAGGATCCGAGTTCGTGGATGAAGTACAGCGCCAGGAACGAGGTGAGGCCGAAGAACAGGATGGAGCGCACGACAACGATCGATGTCAAACGGATGAAGCTTGGCCAGTCGTCGATGCCGGTCGGCGGCGTTGCTGTGCGCCGGCTCCCCGTCGGTGAGTCCAGGACGGTGCCGAGCCAGCGGGCTAAAATCGCTGCCATCAATAGGGCGGGCGCCACCAGCAGCACCGTCCCGCGCAGACCGACTGCCAGCAAGACCGGTGTGGTGATCAGCGAGCCGAGCGCGAAACCAGCGTTGCCGCCCAGCGCAAAGATGCTCATCGCCCTGTTGTTGTTCCCCGCCGCCCGCCGAGCGGCGTAGGCCGCCTCCGGATGGAAGGCAGCAATACCGAGCCCGGACAGCGCGATCAGCAGCCAGGTCACCAGGTAGCTTGAGAACAACCCAACCAGGCCGACCCCGATTGCCGCTGTCACCATTCCCGCCCCAATCATCCACCGCCGCGAACGCCGGTCGGTCCACCACCCGAACGCTGGCTGTGCGACCGAGGACAACACCGTTGCGGCGAGCACGAGAGCGGACACGCTGGCGTAGCTGTAATGGCGCTCCGCGACCAGGAAAGGCAGCAGGGCCGGCACCACACCCTGGTAGATGTCGTCGATGACGTGCGCCGATGACACGAGCGCCACACCGCGGACGTTCATCACTGCACGACGGCGCTTAGGCTGCCCTCTTGCTCGTCTTCGGCCGGCGAAAGCAGTCACCTGGCGGCGGCTCGGTGCCCGTGTTGGGCTTGATGCTCGTGCTGGATCTGATGCTGGGGTTCGTTCAGTGTCGCAGCGACCTCCAGGACGCGGCAATTGGCTGGCTGCTCGCCGATGCTGATCCGGATGCCGTCACCGGCAAAGGGGCGCACCATCAGGCCGGCGTCGGCGAACGTGCCGGCCCATGTCAGGGTGCGCTCGCCGGCGGGCAACCAGAAAAAGTTGCCCTGCGCGTCCGGAATGTCGAAGCCGAGGTCCCGCATCCCCTGCACCACAGCCATCCGGGCCTTGACTAGGGCCGCGACCCGTTCCAGCAGGGCGTCCTCGACGGCCAGCGAGGCGATGACAGCAGCCTGGGCCGGCACCGAGACACCGAAGGGCAGCGACACGGCCCGTACGGCCGAGGCCACTGTCGGGTCCGCGACACAGAAGCCGACTCGGAAACCTGCTAGCCCATAGGCCTTGGAGAAGGTCCTCAGCAGCACCACGTTGGGGTGACCGGCCAGCGTGTCCAGACCGCGTACGGCAGCTGGGTCGGTGACGAACTCGACGTAGGCCTCATCGATCATGATCATGATGTGGTCCGGTACCGCGTCGATGAAGGCGACCACCTCATCGTGTGGGATGGTCGGACCGGTCGGGTTGTTCGGGCTGCACAGCATCACCGCCTTGGTACGGTCGGTGATCGCCGCCCGCAGCGCGTCCAGGTCATGCGTCGCGGCCGGCCCGAGGGGGACCATGATGCAACTGGCACCGGTCGCCTGGACGGCAATCGGATAGGCCTCGAAGCTCCGCCAGGCAAAGACCACCTCGTCGCCAGGGTCACAGACCGCCTGCAGCAGGTGGTAGAGCACCGCCACTGAGCCGGTGCCAAAAGCCAGCTGATCCTGCCCAACGTCCAGCCTCTCCGCCACCGCCTCGATCATCGCCGCATTGCCGGCATCTGGGTAGCGGTTCATCTGACCGCAGGCGACCTCGACCAGGGCCAGCACATCGGCCAGCGGTGGATAGGGGTTCTCGTTGCTGGACAACTTGTACGACACGGGCTGGTACGACCCAGGCTCGGGCACGGTCGGCGCCGGCCGGCCGGCCTTGTAGACGGGCAAGCTGGCTATAGCTGGGCGAATGGTGATCGGCATAGGCTTCATCATGTCATCCGCCGCCCTGGCCAGCGGGCGGACCAGTGGAGTGCCCAGCCGATGGGCCGACCCGAAGGGACCCATGGAACCACGCCAGCTGCAACCCGATCCCAGCACCGTCGCCAGCTTTGACCGGATGTGGGCTAACCTGCACAACCTGGGCCTCGATCCGACCACCGGCGGCTACAACAGGTTCGCCTGGACCACTGAGGATGCCCAGCTCAAGGAGTGGTTCGCCGACCAGGCAGCCGCCCGTGAGATGGACCTGGTGACCGACCGCAACGGCAACCAGTGGGCCTGGTGGGGCAATCCCGACGAACTCCCCGGTCGGGGGCTGGTGATCGGCTCGCATCTGGACTCGGTGCCCAGCGGCGGGGCTTTCGACGGCCCACTCGGCGTGGTCTCCGCACTCGCCGTGGTGGACGCCTTGCGGACACGGGGGCTCGTCCCCGACCGGCCGATTGCGGTGGCGAACTTCGTGGACGAGGAGGGGGCGAGGTTCGGCATCGCCTGCGCCGGGTCGAAGCTGCTGACTGGTGCCCTCGACCCGGACCTGGCCCGTCGGCTGACCGACTCCGACCACACCACGCTCGCCGAGGCGGCTTCCGCGGCCGGCCACGATGTCCGACGGCTGGGGCGCGATGAGGAGGTGCTGGCTCGGGTCGGCACCTTCGTCGAGCTGCACGTCGAGCAGGGCCGTGGACTGGTCGATCTTGACCGTCCGGTCGCGGTGGGCACCGAGATCTGGCCGCACGGCCGCTGGCGCTTCGATCTTGAAGGGCGGGCCGACCATGCCGGTACCACCAGGCTGGAGGATCGCCAGGACCCGATGCTCGATCTGGCCCGGCTGGTCCAGACGGCGCGCAGCACGGCCGAGCAGCATCACGGGGTGGCGACCGTTGGCAAGGTCAATGTTTTGCCCGGTGCGGTCAACGCCATTGCCTCAACCATCACCGCGTGGCTGGACGCCCGCGGCCGGGACGAGGAGCGAGTCCGGGCCATGCTGGTGGATCTGCGCCGAGACTTCGCGCCAGTCACCGAGGAGTCCTGGACATCCGCGACCAGCTTCGACCCGGTGTTGGCGAGCGAGCTGTCCGGCCTGCTTGGTGACGACTCGCCTGCGCCGCTGTTGTCCACCGGGGCCGGTCATGACGCCGGGGTACTGGCCGCTGCCGGGATCCGGACCGCGATGTTGTTTGTCCGCAACCCGACCGGCACCTCACATTCACCCGAAGAGTTCGCCGAGCCCGATGACTGCCACGCCGGGGTCGAGGCGCTGACCCGAGTCGTCGCCCACCTGGCCGGTGGCAGGTGAGCGCCTTCTGGTGTGAACGGGCCTGGCTGGACGAACGGGTCGTTGATGGGGTGCGGATCACCGTCGACTCGGGCCGGATCAGCGCGGTTGATGAGGGGCCGCCGCCCGGACATCGCAATGATCAGCAGCTGACGGGGCTGGTGCTGCCCGGGTTCGCCAACGTGCACTCACACGCCTTCCATCGGGCGTTGCGCGGCCGAACCCATGCTGATGCCCAGCGCGGCGGGTCCTTTTGGACCTGGCGGGAGCAGATGTATCGGGTCGCCGCGGTGTTGGACCCGGACTCCTACTACGCGCTGGCCCGCGCGGTGTACGGCGAGATGGTGCTGGCCGGGTTCACCGCGGTGGGGGAGTTCCACTATCTCCACCACCAGCTCGGTGGGCGACCGTACGCAAATCCGAACGCGATGGCGGCCGCGCTCATTGCGGCGGCCCACGATGCCGGCATCCGGTTGACCCTGCTGGACACCTGCTATCTCCTAGGAGGGCTGGGTCCGGCGGGCTACCAACCCCTGGATGAAGTGCAGAGACGCTTCTCCGACGGCACCGTGCAGGGCTGGCTGGCCAGACATCAGCAGCTGCAAGCCGAGGTAGGCGACGAGGTGATCGTCGGCGCCGCAGTTCACTCCATCCGGGCCGTGCCGCCGGATGCCGTCGCGAGCATGCTGCCTCAGCTCGTTGGCCAGCAGCTGCACATCCATCTGTCCGAACAGCTGGCGGAGAACGAGGCAGGTCAGGCCCATCATGGCCGGTCGCCGACCGACCTGCTGCAGTCCCTGGGGGCACTGGGGCCGGACACGGTAGCCGTCCACGCCACCCATCTTGGCCCCGATGACATCGCCGCCCTCGGTGCTTCGGGGACCGGGGTATGCCTGTGCCCCAGCACCGAACGGGACCTTGCTGATGGCATCGGTCCGGGGTTGGCGTTGGCGAGGGCCGGTTCGCCGATTAGTCTGGGCAGCGATTCCCATGCCATCATCGACCCGTTCAGCGAAGCCCGCGGGGCAGAAATGCATGAGCGACTGAGCAGCTTTGTGCGTGGGGCATTCTCCCCGGCCGAGCTGACCACCATGCTGACGGTGGCTGGCCATGTCGCTCTTGGCCGGTGCGGCGGCCGGATTGCGGTCGGCGAGCCGGCCGACTGGATAGCGGTGCGGACTGACTCAATTCGTACGGTCGGCAGTGATCCGGCACAGCTGGTCATGACCGCGACCGCCGCCGATGTCACCGACGTGGTGGTCGGCGGCATCCGGCAGGTGACCGCGGGCCGGCACCGGATGGGCGAGGTGTCGGCCCTGCTGGGCACTGCTCTCGCAGCCCTGGACAACAAGTGCCGGAAAAACGGCTGAGGGAAACGATGATCATGGACGGGCAGCTCTGGGTCGCGGGTATCGGCGAGCTGGTCACCTGCGACCCGACTCAGGGCGATGAAAGCCGGCTGGGCATTGTCTTCGACGCGGCGGTGCTGGTTGAGCTGACTGCCGATGGTCCGATGGTGGCAGAAGTCCATGCCGGCGCGACAGCTGCACCCGCGGGGGTGCCGGCGATTGATCTTGACGGGCGCTCGGTCGTCCCCGGTTTCGTTGACTCGCATGCCCATCTCGTCTTTGCCGGCGACCGGGCGGAAGAGTTCGCTGCCCGGATGGCCGGCAAGCCCTATGACGGTGGCGGGATTGCCTCCACGGTGGCCGCGACTCGAGCGGCCGGCGACGATGAGCTACGCCAGCTGATCGGTCGCCGGGTCGCGGAGATGCGCCGCCAGGGCACCACCACGGTGGAGATCAAGAGTGGCTATGGACTGAGTGTTGCCGACGAGGCCCGGGCCCTCCGGCTCGCCGGCGAGTTCACTTCCGAGACCACCTTCCTGGGTGCCCACGTGGTGCCCGCGCCGTTCCGCGATCGCCGCCAAGAGTATGTCGACTTGGTCTGCGGTGAGATGCTCACCGCGTGTGCCGGGTATGCCCGCTGGATCGATGTGTTCTGTGAGCCGTATTCGCCGCACGCCTTCAATGGTGAAGAGTCTCGGCAGGTGCTGCAGGCGGGACTGGCTGCCGGGCTGGAGGCGCGTGTCCATGCCGGCCAGCTCGGGCCGGGACCTGGGGTACAGCTCGCGGTGGAACTGGGGGCAGCCAGTGTTGATCACTGCACCTACCTCAGCGATGACGACATCGATGCGCTGGTCGGCAGTGAAACGGTGGCCACCCTGCTGCCCGGAGTGGAGTTCTCCACCCGCTCGCCCTATCCCGACGCGGGCGCGTTGATCGATCGCGGGGTCACGATTGCGCTGGCCACCGACTGCAACCCGGGCACCTGCTACAGCACATCCGTCCCGTTCTGCATTGCCCTGGCCGTACGGGAGATGAACATGACTCCGGCGCAGGCACTCTGTGCGGCAACGGTCGGAGCGGCGAAATCCCTGCGACGTAACGACATTGGCGTCATCAGGGTCGGTTCCCGGGCCGACCTTGCAGTACTCGACGCGCCCAGCTACCTGCACCTGGCCTATCGCCCCGGGGTGCCGATCGCCCAAGCCCTCGAGTTCGGCCCGCCTACCAGCTGAGCCGAGGTCAGCCGGCGACAGCCACTGGTTCGTGCAGGACGGGAAAGTTCACATTCCGGGCGATGAAGCACACCTGCCCAGCATCGTGGTGCAGTCGGTTGGCCAGCGCAATTTGTGCCCGATCGGTGATGGTCACGTACGGGCGCAGCGTGACGGAGACGAACTCGCCGCTGCCGTCCCGGTTGAGCCGCATCGTGCCGACGGCGTCGTCCCGGTAGGT
>JBBSQO010000071.1:0-8239 GCA_038244025.1 Propionibacteriales bacterium | reverse complement strand
GGCGTCGCAGGAACGTGCCACATCGGGGTAGCCGACCGGCAGGTAGCCGACCAGTGCGCCGCGCCCTTCGGCATGAATCTGCTGCAACAGCTGCCCGGTAATACCGGATTTGCCCGTCGGACTAGACGTGTGAGGGTCCGATCCGGCCCGGCTGCTCACACCTCACCTGCCGTCGGTCTACCAGACGCGGCTGCCGCTGGCTCGGCGCGCCCCGGCCCGCCGATGGCAGCGTCCGGAGCGCCGTCGATACCGAACCAGCGGATGGCCGTATCGACATCCTTGTCGCCGCGTCCAGACAGGCTGACCAGGATGAGCGGACGGGCACCCGGCTCGGTTTCGGCCAGCACTCGGCCCAGCCGCAGCGCGCCGGCTACGGCATGTGCCGATTCAATGGCCGGCATGATGCCCTCGGTCCGGGTGAGCAGCTGGAAGGCCTCCATCGCCTCGGCATCGGTGACGGCCTGGTAGCTGGCCCGGCCAGTGTCGGCCAGCCAGGCGTGCTCGGGTCCCACCCCGGGATAGTCGAGTCCGGCCGAGATGGAATGCGACTCCATCGTCTGCCCGTCGGCGTCCTGCAGCACGAACGTCCGCATCCCGTGCAGCACGCCGACCTCGCCCGCCGTGATGGTGGCCGCATGGCGGCCTGTCGCCACACCATCGCCGCCGGCCTCGAAGCCGTACAGGGCGACCGTCTCATCGGCAATGAAGTCGGCGAATATCCCCATCGCATTCGATCCGCCACCGACACAGGCAGCGACGATGTCGGGCAACCGGCCATACCGGTCCAGCAGCTGGGCCCGGGCCTCGGTGCTGATCACCCGCTGGAACTCTCGCACCAGCTTGGGGAACGGGTGCGGACCTGCGACCGTGCCGATCAGGTAGTGGGTTTTGTCGACCGAGGCCACCCAGTCCCGCATCGCATCGTTCATCGCGTCCTTGAGTGTCTGGCTGCCCGACTCGACCGCGACCACCTCCGCGCCCAGCAGCTGCATCCGAGCTACGTTGAGGGCTTGCCGCTCGGTGTCGACCTTGCCCATGTAGACCCGGCACTCCAGCCCGAACAAGGCTGCAGCCGTTGCCGTGGCCACCCCGTGCTGGCCGGCACCCGTCTCCGCGATCACCCGGGTCTTGCCCATCCGCACGCTCAGCAGGGCCTGGCCCAGGACATTGTTGATCTTGTGTGAGCCGGTGTGGTTCAGGTCCTCGCGCTTCAGCAGGATGGTTGCGTTGCCGGCCTGCGCGGACAGCCGCTTGACCTCGGTAATCGGCGTCGGCCGCCCGCTGTAGTCGCGGAGCAGTCCGGCCAGCTCTGTGCGGAACGACTCATCGGTGATCGCGTCGTCGAAGGCCTGGTCCAGCTGGGCCAGGGCGGCGTACAGCGCCTCGGGGACATACTTCCCCCCGAAGCGGTCGAAGTGCCCGCCCGCGTCGGGCAGGTTCCGTTTCGGCACGTTCATCTTCCTCACATCTGTCGACATTTCAGCCGGTAACCGCCGAGTCGCCGATCCAGCCCAGCGTGATCCGCTCCGGCGGAGCTGAGCCGTCCAGACCGGTGCCCCTCAAGACCGGTGCCCCTCAAGACCGGTGCAGGGCAGGATGAGCCCCCGCGGCTACCAGATCCGCCACCTCTTCTCGAGGATTCCTGCCCTTGACCAGCGCCTCCCCGACCAGGACCACATCGGCACCGGACTTGGCCAACTCGATCACATCATGGGGCCCCTGGACGCCCGACTCCGCGATCCGGACAATCCCGGACGGGATCTGAGGCGCCAGCCGTTCGAACGTCGTCGGGTCGACCTCAAGGGTCTGTAGGTTGCGGGCATTGACGCCGATCAGCCGGCTGCCGGCATCGACGGCACGGCTGATCTCCTCCGCCGTATGGGTCTCCACCAGCGGTGTCAGCCCGATCGACACCGCCCGCTCAATCAGACTGATCAGCTGCTGCTGGGTCAGTGCGGCGACAATCAGCAAGGCCAGGTCGGCCCCGGCCGCCCGAGCCTCGAAGAGTTGGTAGGCGCTGACGATGAAATCCTTGCGGAGGACCGGAATGTCGACGGCGCAGCGGACCCGGACCAGGTCCTCCAACGAGCCACCAAAGCGCCGCCGCTCGGTCAGCACTGAGATGGTCGCCGCACCGCCGGCCTCGTACTCTGCTGCCAGCGCAGCCGGGTCATCGATCGTGGCCAGCGCGCCCCTGCTCGGACTACGGCGCTTGACCTCGGCCATCACCGACACGCCTGGGGCGCTGAACACCGGCATCGGGTCATGCGCATCCTCCACCTGCTGAACCCGCTCCTTCAGCCGGTCCAGGCTCACCTCGGCCTGGCGAACCGCCATGTCCTGTCGTACGCCTTCGACGATCTCGTCCAAGACACCCACATCAATCATCCCATCCGGTTGTGGCCCATTAGTCTGTCAGCAGCGGCACCCGGTCAACGAGGCACCTGTCAGCGGGGCAGCCTGTCAGCGAGCGCCGTAGCCCAGTTTCTGCATTACCACGGTGGCCACCAGGGCCAAGGCGACGATCCCAATGGCGACCCAGAGCAGGGTCCAGTTGGGTCCGCTGACCATCGCATAGGCCGCCAGCACGAACCCGGCGCCAGCGGTGGCCACCCCAGTCCAGGCAGCCCCGGTACGACCATGATGGACGTTCCGGAGGTGCTTTGCCTCCTTGGCACTCTCCGTACCGTGCTCGGTGCCCTCAGTGCCCCGTGTGCCTGACTCGCTCATCAGCCCCTCTTCTCTGGCCCTCTTCTTTGATCTGGCCCTCTTCTTTGATTCGAGCAGCCCCGTTTCACCCGCGGGGCATCCGAGAAGCCCATTGTGTCGCTGCCGCTCTCCGGCAGGACACCGGGGTCGCCTGTGGCTGGACCATCGGGGTCGCCTGTGGCTGGACCATCGGGGTCGCCTGTCGGGCCACCGCCGGGGTAGAGGGTCGGATCGACACCGGCATCCATTGCCTTCCACAACTCTGCCGGATCGGCTGCCGCGACATCACCATCAGCGAGAACAGCTCCGGTTGCCAGGTCCGTGGAGCGGCTGAACCGGTCGCTGCGGCCCGGCCAGCGTTGAGCCGTCAGCAGCATCAAAACGGCTCCGAGCAGGATCAGGGCTCCGGCGGCGGCGAACAGCCACGGCCAGGCGGTGATCACCAGATCGAACCGGTCCGACAGCGTCACCTCCCTGAGCCGAGAAACGACCTTGCTCGCTGACGGGCGCGGGTGGCTGGCACCCACGGACAGCGCGGCGGCTCCACTGATGGCGAGGATGACAGCCAGCACCCGTCGGCCCCGGGAGCGCAGCACCAGTCCCAGCAGGATTCCGGCCAGCACCACGACCATCAGCGCCTGGCTGAGACCGCCGGTGCTGTCGGTCCCGGACAGGTCCGAGCTACCGGCATCGCTGTGGATGTGCCACCACGGCTGTGCGGTGGCCACCAGCCCCAGCAAGCCGCCCACCAGCAGCGTGGCCCAGCTGAGTGCCCGGTTATTCACGGCTCCCGCCAGGGGCCGGCGGATCTGGGCAGGGTAGTGGCGGCACGGGCCGGGGCGCGGGGGTCCGGAGGGTTTCGGCAACGGCGATTGCCCGGATCAGGGCCGCCGCCTTGTTGTGTGACTCCTGGTCCTCCACCTCTGGGCGGGAGTCCGCAACGATTCCGGCACCGGCCTGGACGTATCCGACCCCGTCCTTCATCAGGGCGGTCCGGATGGCGATGGCCGCATCGGCATCACCGGCAAAATCCAGATATCCAACAATGCCGCCGTACAGTCCCCGACGCGTTACCTCCAGCCGGTCAATGATCGCCATCGCCCGCACCTTGGGGGCACCGGACAGGGTGCCGGCCGGGAAGCAGGCCATCAGCACATCAAGGGCACTTCGTCCCTCGGCGACCTGGCCCGTCACCGTTGCCTCCAGGTGCATGATGTGGCTGTAGTGGCGCGCCTGCATGAACTCGATCACCTTGACCGTACCGGGGCTGCACACCCGGCCAAGATCATTGCGGCCCAGGTCAACCAGCATTACATGTTCGGCTCGTTCCTTTGGGTCGGCCAGCAGTTCGGCCTCCCAGGCGGCGTCCTCGGCGGGGGTCGCACCGCGCGGTTTGGAGCCGGCAATCGGATGCGTGATGGCGGTCCGACCCTTCACCGTGACCAGCGCTTCTGGCGAGGACCCGACGATGTCGAACCCGTCCATCCGGAGCAGATACATGTAGGGGCTGGGATTACTCAGTCTCAGCACCCGGTAGATGTCCAGCGCATCGGCGGTGGTGTCGATCTCGAACCGCTGGCTGACGACGATCTGGAAGGCCTCACCCGCCTTAATCTCCTCCACCGCGTCGAGCACTGACTGCTGGAACTCAACGTCGGTACGCTGTCGCCGGATCGGCAACGCTGGCGGATCCGAGGTGAGGGGGGCCACCAGCGACGGGGTCGGCTCAGCCAGAGTCGCGGCCATCGCCTGCACCCGCCGGACGGCATCGGCATAGGCCTCGTCGACGCGATCGTCGGTGGCATCGAAGTTGATCGCATTGGCCAGCAGCCACAGCTCACCGGTGTGGTGGTCAAGCACGGCCAGATCGGAGGCGAGCATCATGGCCAGCTCGGGGATCTGCAGGTCGTCCGGGTTGGAGTCCGGCAGCACCTCGATCCGGCGGACGGCGTCATAGCCGAGATAGCCGACCAGGCCGGAGGTGAACGGCGGCAGGTCGGCTTCGCGTGGCGTGTGCAGCAGCCGCATCGTCTCGGCCAGGACATCCAGTGGACTGCCCCCGGTGGGCAGCCCGACCGGCGCCTGCCCGGTCCAGGTTGCCACCCCATCGGACTCGGTTAGGACCGCGGCCGAACGGACACCGATGAAGGAGTACCGGGTCCAGACGCCACCGGTCTCGGCAGACTCGAGCAGGTAGCTCCCGACCCGGTTGTTGCTGAGCTTGCGGTAGAGGCCAACGGCGGTTTCTGCATCCGCGAGCATCCTGGTGTGGACCGCAATCACCCGCTGCTCGGTCGCCGCCACACGGAACTCCGCCAGGGTGGGTGTGATCTTGGGCATCATCGGACACCGTGTTCGCTGTCGGCCGGCCGGCGCAGGTCTGCGTCCTCCCCTGTCGACCGGTTGGTCCCCGACCGGATGGTCGCGGGCGAGTTGGTCGCCGGCGAGGTGACTGTCAGCGGCCGGGCGTCGAAGCAGGTCCGATCGCCGGTGTGGCAGGCAGGCCCCTCAGCATCGACGGTGACCAACAAGGTGTCCCCATCGCAGTCCAACCGCACCTGTCGGACCCATTGGGCGTTCCCGCTCTGCTCGCCCTTGACCCAGTAGGTCTGCCGACTGCGTGACCAGAAGGTCGTCCGGCCTTCTGTCAGGGTGCGATGCAGCGCGTGGTCATCCATCCAGCCCAGCATCAGCACCTCTCCGGTTGTCTGCTGCTGGATGATGGCCGGCACCAGCCCCGCCTCGTTGCGCTTCAGCAAGGCGGCAATCTGGGGGTCAAGATCGGTGGTGGCTGGTTCGGTCACCCTGCCATTCTCTCCCGAGACCACCAGTGCGCTCCAACCGCCGCCGGGGACGGCCAGTATCCAACCGCCGTTCGAGGACAGACAATAATGCGGCGGCGGCGATGCCCTCGGGTGCTCCATTTCTGGCCGGCGCTCCATTTCTGGCCCGGTGATCGAGGGCCTACGATCGTGCACATGACGTTTGCCCAGTCCGAACGAGCCGAGCTTTGCGATCTCTTCGACAAGCTCGGTCCCGACGCGCCCACCCTGTGTGGCAGCTGGACGACTCATGATCTCGCTGCCCACCTGTGGATGCGGGAGACCGACCCGCTTGGTGCGCCGGGCATCGTGGCCAAACCGCTGTCGGGGCTGACCGAACGCCGGATGGCCGAAACCCGGCAACGGTGGAGCTACACCGAGCTGGTGGACAAGATCCGCCACGGCCCGGCCCGGTTCTCGGTCTTTGCCTTTCCAGGCGTCGACGAGCCCGCCAACACCACCGAATATTTCGTTCATCACGAGGATGTCCGCCGGGCCGGAGACTCCCCGCTGCCGACGCGGGAGCTGGACCCCGGGATCGAGGACTGGATGTGGCGTCGGCTGAAGCTGTTGGGCCGAGCCTTCTTCCGGCGGTGCAGCGTCGGAGTCTCCCTTGAGCGCGAGCCCGATTCCGAGACGCTCCGGGCCGCAACCGGAGCCCAGATTGTCACCCTGGTTGGCCGGCCGAGTGAACTGATGCTCTACGCCAACGGGCGCAAGGACGCCGCCGAGGTGCGTCAGTTGGGCGAGCCGGAAGCGTTGGCCGCTCTCGCCGCCGCCGACTTGAGAATCTGAGCCGGCCAAGCCGAACCGAAACGCCGGTCGAGTCCGTCGAGACCAAAGTCGGGCAACGACAGCCGCCAGATGTCTTCGATCGGCCCGGATTCGATCGGTCCGGAATTGATCAGTCGGACAAGACTGGGAAGATGCACCGCAGAGCCGCAGCCAGGATGTCCATACCGGCCAAGATGTCGCTTCCGGCGGTGGCGCTGGCTTTGCTGCTGGCCGCCTGCACGCCGGTACCACAGCAGCCAGAGGCCGGCTCAACCCACTCGTCAACGGCCGCGCCTGCGTCCAGCAGCAGTCCGTCGAGCCCGGGTTCACCGTCGACCAGCACCTCGCCGGCGGCGAGTGCCTCACCGACCCAGACCCCCCGGTCGTCGAAGGGCCCGGTACGCGAGCTGGCCGTCCAGGACCTGGTCACCGGGCTGACGACGCCTTGGGGACTGGCCTTCTTCGCCGACGGGTCGGCATTGGTGAGTGAACGCGATACCGGCAAGATCCTGCTGATCCGTGATGGGCGGCCGAACACGGTCGGCAAGATTGACGGGTTTCCCTCCCCCGAAGGCGGCACTCTCGGGATCGCCATCGCGCCGGACCAGAAGACGATCTTCGTCTACTATTCGCTGCGGGGTAACAACCGGGTGTCCTCGTACAGCTGGGACGGCTCCTCGATCGGACCGGAACACGTACTGCTGGACAACATCCCCAACTCGGGCTTCCACAACGGCGGCCAGCTGCTGCTCGGGCCGGACGGCTACCTTTACGTCTCCACCGGAGACGCCCATATGGCGAAGAACGCCCAGGACAAGAAGTCTTTGGCGGGCAAGATCCTGCGGATCACCACCGCCGGCAAGCCGGCGCCCGGCAACCCGTTCGGCAACGAGGTCTGGAGCTATGGTCATCGCAACGTCCAGGGCCTAGCCTTCGACGACTCCGGCCGGCTGTGGGCAAGCGAGTTCGGCGAGAACACCAAGGATGAGCTGAACCTGATCATCCGCGGTCACAACTACGGCTGGCCGGAGGTCGAGGGCGTCGGAGATGTGCCGGGGATGACCAACCCGGTGGCGACCTGGTCGACCGATCAGGCCTCACCTTCCGGGCTCGCCTGGTGGCGGGGTTCGCTGTGGATGGCAGGTCTCCGCGGCGAGCGGCTGTGGCAGATCACTCCGCGGGGTGCTGGGGACAATCCGAAGGTGGCCGAACCCGTGGCGCACTTCACCAACCGGTACGGTCGGCTACGCGCCATCCAGGCGACGCCCGACGGGTCCGCTCTGGTGCTGGGCACCTCGAACACCGACGGTCGAGGGAACCCCCGCGATGGTGATGACCGTTTGCTCCGACTGACAGAAAAGAAGTGACGATGAGACGTCCGTTGATCTTCGGCCTTGGACTGGTGGCCATGGTGGTCGGTCTGGTTTGGCTGGGCCAGGGCCTCAACCTGATCCCGGGCAGCTTCATGACCGGTGACCCGACCTGGGCGATCATCGGTGCCATCACCCTGGCGGCCGGTCTGATGATCGCGATCTTCGGTTACGGGCGAGGCTCGATGCGGGACCCGAACGGCCCACCCGGGCAGAGCTGAAACTTGCCCAGGGAATGATCAATCGCGAGCAAACTGCCCCCCAAGGGCCTTTCCAGGGCCGTTTGCTAGCAATCACCCAGGCGTCGGTGTGGGCTATCAGTGGACGAGGTACCACGACGCACCGCTGACCCGTCACATCTTCACCGACACGCCCCAGAAATTGGTGAGAATGTGACGGGTCGGCTGGTTGCGGTCAGCTGTCGGGTCGGGTCAGCTGGCCAACTTCTCAATGATCAGCTCGCGGACCCGGCCGGCGTCGGCCTTGCCGCCCATCTCCTTCCTCACCACACCAATCAGCGCTCCGGCGGCCTGCACCTTGCCGCCACGGACCTTGTCGGCCACG
>JBBSQO010000070.1:0-8285 GCA_038244025.1 Propionibacteriales bacterium | reverse complement strand
GGTGTTGACCGCGTTCTGCACATCGTTGGTCAGGGTGTTCACCGCAGCCGTCAAGCCTGCGGTGATTTTGTTTAGCACTACAGGCGTCAGGATCTCGGTATTGGGCGGCAGATCGTTCAGCGATCCCGCGCCGCCGAGGAGCTCATCCAGGTCAATCAGGACCTGTCCGTTGGCCAGATCAAGAACCACACCGTTGTCGCCCGTGATCTGGCCCGTCAACACCGGCGCCAGCGCGGCCTGGACGTCCACGTCGATCGACGATGTCACGGTCAGGTCCGACCCAATGGCTCTGAGCACACGCTTCAGGAGAGGATCATTAATGGTGCTCAGCACGTCGTTGAGTGCGCCACCATCGCCGGTCAAACCAGCAATGGCTTCGGTGAGCGCCGGCGCCACAGCGTCATTGATGTTGCCACTCAAGCTGGCGATCAGCGGACTGTTCAGCTGCAAGTTCAGGTTCGCGATCTGGTAGTCCCCGACGGGAGTACCGGCCGCCACCTCTTTAGCGGTAGCGGACAGGGCGCCAATCTGGAGCTGCAGGTTGGCGACGTTCTCGGCCACCGCACCGTCAAGCAACGTGGTTAGGTCCACGGTGGCATTGGCGGGGAACTCATCACTTCCACCGACCTGGATGGCGCCACTGTTATTGACCGCTCCGGAGGCGGCCCGCGAGGTGCCGCCAGGTCTGGCCTGGGCGAACTGGTTCACCGCACCCAGGCTGATGATCCCGTTGTCGCCGAACAGGGAAATTTGGCCCACGTCCACATTGAGCGAATTGAGCACGGTGGCATCCAGCGACGACCTTTGAGTCGTCGTCCTGTTCTCGCCGTTGTTCTCGGCAATGGCCGGGGCAATGGCGGCAATTCTGTTGAGGTTGACTGCGCCGCCCCTACCGCTGAGGAAACGTCCTTCAGCGTAGGAATGGTCCCCATCCGCCGCATTGGCCGGGGTGGCCAGCGAAACGGAAAAAAGCGCCACCACGGAAAGGGCGAGTGCACCCGAAACAGCACGTATGCCGCGCCGTCGATGCTTGGGGTTGAATTTGAACATGACTCGGTGGGTCCTCACTTCTCCCCCGAGATGTCGAATGATGCGGCTGGCCCCCGATTGAGGCAGCCAGTTAACCCCGACGAGCGGCAGGGCGACAAACTACCTAGCTCCACCGTGCGCCGAGATGATTAACAAGAATTCGCAGCTGTGAGAGTGGGGAAGCCCTCGAACCGATGCGGATGCCGTGCAAAACGTAGCGGTATGAGTCACGACACCACAAGTCGGCTCCCCCCGTATGTTCATTCCGTTACTGCTTCGTTACCAAGAGCCCATGACGCGGGATCAACGGGAAAGCGGCGGCCGAGGAAGCAGCGGCCAAGGTCAGTGGGCGGCTTCATGCCAGGAGCCTCCCACCCCGACGGATACATCCAGTGGAACCATCAGCTCGACCGGATGCCCCATCTTGTCCCTGATCACCTCCTCAAGGGCTGACCGTTCCCCCCGGGCCACCTCGAAGACGAGCTCATCATGCACCTGCAACAGCATCCTGCTGGACAGGCCCTGCTCGGCCAGCCCGCGCTCGACGTTGAGCATGGCGACCTTGATGATGTCGGCTGCCGATCCCTGGATCGGGGCGTTCAGCGCCATCCGCTCGGCCATCTCACGACGCTGCCGGTTCGAGCTCGTCAGATCCGGCAGATAGCGACGCCGGCCCAGCATCGTCTCGGTGTAGCCGGTCCGCCGGGCATCGACCACCAACGACTGCAGGTAGTCCCGCACGCCGCCGAAGCGCTCGAAGTACTCTGCCATCAAGCCCTTAGCCTCCGAAGTGTCGATCCTCAGCTGGTTGCTCAGTCCGAAGGCACTCAGACCGTATGCCAGGCCGTAGTTCATCGCCTTGATCTTGGCCCGCTGCTCCTGGCTGACCCCATCGGCAGCGACACCGAAGACGCGGGAGGCCATCACCGTGTGGAAGTCCGCCCCGGACCGGAAAGCTTCGATCAGACCGTCGTCGGCGCTGGCATGGGCCATGATCCGCATCTCGATCTGCGAGTAGTCTGCGGTCAGCAGGGTCTCGAAACCCCTCCCCACCACGAACGCTTCCCGGATCCGGCGGCCGGCCTCGGTACGGATAGGGATGTTCTGCAGGTTCGGGTCGGTGCTCGACAACCGGCCGGTGGCGGCGATGGTCTGCAGATAGGTGGTGTGGATCCGGCCGTCATCGGCAATGGACTTGAGCAGACCCTCAACTGTCTGCCGGAGCCGGATCGCGTCGCGATGCACCAGCAGGTGGGCCAAGAACGGGTGCTCGGTCTTCACATACAGCTGCTGCAGCGCCTCGGCATCGGTGGTATAGCCGGTCCTGGTCTTGCGTGTCTTCGGCATCCCCAGCTCGTCGAAGAGCACCACCTGGAGCTGCTTCGGTGAGCCGAGGTTGATCTCCCGGCCGAGCACGGCGTACGCCTCATCGGCAGCGCGCGACACCGTAGCGTCGAAGTCGCTCTCCAACAGCTGCAGATGCGGACAGTCAACAGCGACGCCGACCTGCTCCATCCTCGCCAGCGTGTGCAGCAACGGCAGCTCGACCTTGCGCAGCAACGACTCGCCACCGCGCTGCTGCACCTCGGCATCCAGCGCGTCGGCGAGGTCGATGACCGCGCGGGCCCGCACCATTGCGGCATTGGTTGCCACCACGGTGCCGGAGTCGTCATCGCCGAAGTCCAGCGCGAGCTGGTCCGTCGGCGGTTGGTCCTCGCCTGTCTCCACCCGGAGCTCGCGCTTGAGATAGCGGACCGTCAGGTCGGCCAGGTCAAAGGTGCGCTGGTCGGGCCGGACCAGATAGGCAGCTAGCTGGGTGTCAGAGGTCAGCCCCCGGAGGTCCCAGCCTCGTGCCCAGGTGGCCAGCAGCGCACCCTTGGCATCGTGCATCGCCTTGTGATGATCCGGGTCGGCCAGCCAGCCGGCCAGCGCATTTTCGTCGGCCGGTAACAGGGCTGAGGTGTCCAGATAGGCGGCCGCACCGTCGGCGGCGGCTAGCGCCATCGCCCGGATGTCTCCGGTGCCCGATCCCCAGTCACCGATGACGTCCAGCCCGGTCCGTTCGCCGCCGGCATGCTCGGCCAGCCAGCCGGCGAGCTCACCCTCCTCGAGCACCTCGCCGATAACCTCGAACCCGCCCGAGGGCATCGTGTCCTCCGCTGGCAGCGTTTCGAGCAGCCGGTCCCGCAGCACCCGGAACTCAAGCCCGTCAAACAGCTGGTGGACGGCCTCCCGGTCCCAGTCCTGACGCGCGAAGTCACCGGGGCGGACCGGCAGGTCCACATCCAGCACCAGCGCATTGATCTGCCGGTTGCGCCGCACGCTCTCGATGTGTTCGCGGAACGCATCCCCGACCTTGCCCTTGATCTCACCGGCCCGGGTGATGACATTGTCCAGCCCGTCATACAGCTCGATCCATTTCGCTGCCGTCTTCGGACCGACCCCGGGCACCCCCGGCAGGTTGTCGCTGGTCTCCCCCACCAGCGCCGCCAGCTCCGGGTAGCGGCGCGGGCTGACCAGATACTTCTCCCGGACGGCATCCGGGGTCATCCGGGCGAGATCCGAGACGCCCTTGCGCGGGTACAGCACCGTCACCGAGTCCGAGACCAGCTGGAGGGCGTCCCGGTCCCCGGTGCAGATCAGCACGTCCATGCCTTCGGCGGCGGCCTGGGTGGCGAGGGTGCCGATGATGTCGTCGGCCTCGAACCCGTCCTTCTCCACATGGGTCACGTTCAGTGCCGTCAGCACTTCCTTGATCAGGTCCACCTGGCCCTTGAACTCGTCCGGCGACTTGGCCCGGTTGGCCTTGTACTCGCTGTAGACCTCGGCCCGGAACGTCTTGCGGGACACGTCGAACGCGATCGCCAGATGAGTCGGCTGCTCGTCCCGCAGAACATTGATCAGCATCGAGGTGAATCCGTACACGGCATTGGTGTGCTGCCCGGTGGTGGTGGAGAAGTTCTCCGCCGGCAGCGCGAAGAACGCACGGTAGGCCACCGAATGCCCGTCGATCAGCAGCAGCTTGGGACGCGAGCTGCTGCCCGGCGATGCCACGCCTGACTGTCCGGCAGCCTGCCGGGCACGGGCTGGGTTCGCACTGGTCGTCTTCGTTTGCTGGGCCACAGGGCGACTCTACCGACGAATCCCGACCAGACCGGCCACGGCGAGCTCCCCGGTCTGGAACCACGGGCCGATGAAGCCCACGGAAAGTTGCTACTCTGCGAGCACCCGGCCCTCGCCCGGAGACACTCGATCGAAAGGAACTCATGACCCCCGATCCCAACGGAGCATTGGTCGTCGGCGTCGACTTCGGGACCTTGTCGGGCCGCGCCGTGGTAGTCCGGGTTGCCGACGGCGCTGAGCTGGGGTCCGCCGTGCACAGCTATCCGCATGGCGTGATCGAGGATGTGCTGCCCAACCAGGCAACCAGGTTGCCACCGGACTGGGCGCTGCAGGTGCCGGAGGACTATCGCGAGGTGCTGCGTCATGCCGTCCCAGCGGCCATCGAGGCGGCCGGCGTCGATCCGGCCGAGGTGATCGGGATCGGGACAGACTTCACAGCCTGCACCATGGTGCCGGCCACCGATGATGGCACCCCGCTGTGTGAGGTGGCAGGGTTCGCCGATCGCCCCCACGCCTACGCGAAGCTCTGGCGACATCACGCAGCTCAGCAGCAGGCTGATCGGATCAACAAGCTGGCTGCCGACAACAAAGAGTTCTGGCTGCCCAGGTACGGCGGTTTGATCTCCTCTGAGTGGGAGTTCGCCAAGGGCCTGCAGATCCTGGAGGAAGACCCCGAGATTTATGCCGCGATCAACCACTGGGTCGAGGCGGCCGACTGGATCGTCTGGCAGCTGACCGGGACGTACACCAGGAACGCCTGTACGGCCGGTTACAAGGGCATCCGGCAGGACGGCAAGTATCCTACAACCGATTTTCTTGCCGCCCTGAATCCTGACTTCGCCAGTTTCGTCACCGACAAGGTCGACTGGCCGATCGTCGAGCTCGGAGCGAAGGCGGGCGGTTTATCGGCGCAGGCTTCCGACTGGACAGGTCTGCTGGAGGGCATTGCCGTCGCTGCCGGCAATGTCGACGCGCACGTCACCAACCCGGCGGGCCAGGCGATCGAGCCAGGACAGATGGTCGCGATCATGGGTACCTCGACCTGCCACGTCATGAACGGCAGCGAGCTCCGCGAAGTGCCAGGTATGTGTGGCGCGGTCTACGGCGGCGTCATCAAGGGCGTGTGGGGTTATGAGGCCGGTCAGAGCGGGGTCGGCGACATTTTCGGCTGGTTCGTCCGCTCCCAGGTTCCCAGGGCCTACGAGGAGGAGGCCGAGACTCGAGGCATCGGCGTGCATGAGCTGCTCACCGAGAAGGCCGCCGAGCAGGAGGTCGGCGAGCACGGGCTGCTGGCCCTGGACTGGCACAGCGGCAACCGTTCGGTGCTGGTTGATCACGACCTGTCCGGCCTGATCATTGGTCAGACGTTGGCGACCAAGCCCGAGGACACCTACCGCGCACTGATCGAGGCGACCGCCTTCGGTGCCCGGAAGATCGTCGAGACGTTCAACGAGGCCGGGGTGCCGGTCGAGGAGTTCGTCGTCGCCGGCGGGCTGATCAAGAATACGCTGCTGATGCAGATCTACTCGGACGTGCTGGGAATGCCGCTGAGTGTGGTGTCCTCGGAGCAGGCGCCGGCACTGGGATCGGCCATCCATGCCGCAGTGGCGGCCGGCGCCTATCCCGATGTCCCCGCCGCGGCGGAGATGATGGGTCGATCAAAGAAAGGCGTCTTCACCCCGATCGAGGCCAACGTCGCCGCCTACAACAAGCTGTTCGCCGAGTACACCAGGCTGCATGACTACTTCGGTCGCGGCGAGAATACGGTGATGCATCGGCTCCGGGAGCTGCGGCGTACCGCCAGCGCACCAGGTCACCTCAACGACAAGGGCGCAGCTGCCGAAGAGACGGAGACCGGCGCCCGGAAAACCGGGGAGGTTAACCCATGAGTGTCACGTCAGACGTTACCGAGGTCGTTGCTCGGATCCGGCGTGAGGTCAGCGATCTGCATGCCGAGCTGCCGCGCAACGAGCTGGTGGTATGGACCGCAGGCAATGTCTCAGCCCGGGTCCCCGGTCACGACCTGCTGGTGATCAAGCCGTCCGGAGTGACCTATGACGAGCTCACACCTGAGGCGATGGTGGTCTGTGACCTGTCGGGGAACCTGGTCGAAGGTGATCATGCTCCCTCCTCGGACACCGCTGCCCACGCCTACGTGTACAGCCAGCTGCCGCAGGTAAACGGGGTGGTGCACACGCACTCCACCTACGCCACCGCCTGGGCTGCGCGGGGTGAGCCGATCCCCTGCGTGCTGACCATGATGGCCGACGAGTTCGGCGGAGAGGTGCCGATCGGCCCGTTCGCCCTGATCGGTGACGACTCGATCGGCCGCGGCATTGTCGAGACCCTCTCCGGTCACCGATCCAAGGCCGTGCTGATGCGAAACCATGGTGTCTTCACCATCGGCCCAAGCGCCCGGGCCGCGGTCAAGGCCGCGGTCCTCTGTGAGGAGGTGGCCCGGACCGTACACATCTCCCGCCAGCTCGGCGAGCCGGTGGCGATCTCGCAATCCGATATCGACTCGCTGTTCGACCGCTACCAAAACGCCTATGGACAACACGTAAGGACGCAGTGATGACGACAACGCCCGAGTGCTGGTTCTTGACCGGGAGCCAAGGACTGTACGGACCTGAGATCGTGGCCCAGGTCGAGGCACAGTCACAACAGATCGTTGACACGCTGAACGCCTCGGCAGAGCTGGGCGTGCCGGTGGTCTGGAAACCCGTCCTGACCGATGCACTCGCCATCCACCGGGTGATGCTGGAGGCCAACAGTGACCCCGACTGCATCGGGGTGCTGGCCTGGATGCACACGTTCTCCCCGGCGAAGATGTGGATCGCCGGGCTTGACGCGCTGCGTACCCCGCTGCTCCACCTGCACACGCAGGCGAACGTCAATCTGCCCTGGGCCGAGATCGACATGGACTTCATGAACCTGAACCAGGCCGCGCACGGGGACCGGGAGTTCGGCTACCTCCAGACCCGACTGGGCGTTGCCCGCAAAACCGTTGCCGGGCACGTCTCCGACCCCAAAGTGGTGGTGCGGATCGGCGCCTGGCAGCGGGCCGCCACCGGCTGTGCCGCGGTACGCCGGTTGAAGCTGGCCCGGTTCGGGGACAACATGCGCGATGTCGCGGTGACCGAAGGGGACAAGGTCGAGGCGCAGCTGAGATTCGGGGTCTCCGTCAACACCTACGGCGTCAACGACCTGGTCGACGTTGTTGACCACGTCAGCGATGCCGACATCGACAGCCTGGTCACCGACTACGCCGAACTCTATGATCTTGCTCCGGAGCTGGCCGTCGGCGGCGAGCGGCACGCCTCACTGCGCTACGGCGCTCGCCTCGAGGTGGGCCTGCGGGCCTTCTTGACCGACGGGGGGTTTGGCGCCTTCACGACCAATTTTGAGGACCTTGGCGGGCTCCGGCAGCTTCCTGGCCTTGCCGTGCAGCGGTTGATGGCCGACGGGTACGGCTTCGGCGGCGAAGGTGACTGGAAAACCTCAGTCATGCTGCACACGGTCAAGGCGATGGGTAGCGGACGCGCCGGCGGTACGTCCTTCATGGAGGACTACACCTACGACCTCGGGCCCGGCAGCCAGAAGATTCTCGGGGCCCACATGCTTGAGGTCTGCCCCACCATTGCCGGTGACCGTCCCAGGGTGGAGATCCACCCCCTCGCCATCGGTAACCGAGAGGACCCGGTGCGGCTGGTGTTCACCGCGGCCCCCGGACCGGCCACGGTGCTCGGCATCTGTGATCTCGGGGAGCGGTTCCGCCTGCTGCTGAACGAGGTCGACGTGATGAGTCCGGACGAGCCACTACCTAAGCTCCCGGTCGCCCGTGCCCTCTGGGCGCCACACCCTGACCTCGCCACCTCAGCTGAGTGCTGGCTGACCGCGGGTGGGCCGCACCACACGGTGTTGTCCACGGCGGTCGGCACCGAGGAGCTGACCGACTTCGCCGCAATGGTCGGTACTGAGCTGCTGATCATCGACCGGGAGACGAACCGACGAGACTTCGCGAACGAGATCCGCTGGAACCAGGCCTATCACCGCCTGGGGCTCGGCTTCTGACCGTCAACATCAACGCGGCTCCGCAACGGAGCTGGGCCGTCCGTGCGTTAAGGGCTGCG
>JBBSQO010000069.1:0-8311 GCA_038244025.1 Propionibacteriales bacterium | reverse complement strand
TCCGGCGTGCTGAAGGATGGCAGCCAGGTCGAGGTCGGCTTTGCCGACTTCCTGGTGTTCGACGACGAGGCCCGGGTAGCTGAGCGGATCACCTTGTTCCAGGTGCCAGCCGTCTGACCGCACGCCACTGTGACGCGTCTGTGCAGACCGTCGTCGTACCTTGCAGACCCTCAAGACCCTGCAAGGTCGACAACAGTCTGCACAGTAGGGCGCTCGCCGTACCAGGAAGCCCCGCCGGGCGTCTCAGGCGGTACGGGTTACGACGGTGTCGCAGAGTTCTTCCAGTGCTGCCCTGGCCGGCCCGGCTGGCAGCGGGTCCAACAACTTCCGCCCCAGCTCGGCTCGGCGACGAACCTCGCCCCGCGCCTCGTCAATGGCGGGATGTCGGCGGAGCAGGGACAACGCCTCGGCCAATGCGGCATCATTGCGGAGATCACCATCCAGCAGCGTGAGCAGCCGGGCGTCGACCGGGCGAGCAGCCTGCCGCACCAGCAGGGTCGGCAGCGTCGCCACTCCCTCCCGCAGGTCAGTGCCGGGGGTCTTGCCCGTCTCATCGCTGGTGATATCGATGATGTCATCGCTGAGCTGGAAAACAATGCCGATCTCCTCACCAAAGGAAGCCAGTGTCTGCTGGATGTCCTCGGGGGCCTGCGCGATCCTGGCACCGAACAGTGCCGAGGTGGCAATCAGCGACCCGGTCTTGTCAGCGACTACCCGCAGATAGTGCTCCAGTGGATCGGCACCGTCCCGCGGACCTACCGTCTCCGCGATCTGTCCCTGGACCAGCCGGGAGAACGTCCGAGCCTGCAGATGCACGAAGTCGACGCCGAGGTCGGCCACGATGTCGGAGGCGTGGGCAAAGAGGAAGTCTCCGACCATGATCGCCACCGAGTTCTGCCAACGGCGGTTGGCGCTGGGCGCGCCACGGCGCAGGTCCGCATCATCCATCACGTCATCGTGATAAAGGGTGGCGACATGCGTGAGCTCCACCACCACGGCGGCCCTCACCACATCGGCTTCCGGCGGCGGAGAAGAGCCGAAGCAGGTGCCAAGGATGACGAGCAATGGTCGGAATCGCTTGCCCCCGGCAGCCATGATGTGCCGGGCGGCCTCACTCACCAGCGCTGTGCTGGCTTCGGCCGCAGCCAGCAGTTCAGCTTCGATGACATCCAGCCGCCGGCGTACCGAGTCGGCAAAGGCCTCGTCGGCATCCTGTTGTACAGGCACATCTCTCCTTAGCGCAGGAACTCGCCCGCGTGCTGGGCGAGGTCAAGCAGTGGTCCTGGGTAGATCCCGAGCACCACCGTAGCCACTGCGCCAATCGCCACCACAGTCGCGGTCAGCCAGCTGGGCCGCACCACCATCGGCCCCTCGGCCGGGTCGGAGAAGTACATCACCACGATGATCCGCAGATAGTAGAAGGCCGCCACCAGACTGAGCAGCACCGCCACCACGACCAGCCAGTGCAGGCCACCGGCCCAGGCGGCCGCGAAGACGGCCCACTTGCCGATAAAGCCGCTGGTCAGTGGGATGCCGGCAAAGCTCAGCAGCAGCAGGGTGAAGACGGCGTCGAACAGGGGCGACTTCTTGCCCAGACCGGCCCAGCCAGCCGTCGCCGTCACCTCACCACCGACATCACGCACCATGGTGAGCATCGCGAACGCCCCGACGGTGGAGAGGCCGTAGGCCGCCAGATAGAAGAGCACCGCCGCCAGGCTGGAGATCTGGCCCGCAGACTTGCCGGTGCCCAGCTGGGCGGCGCCGACGAAGGCGGTCAGGATGAACCCGGCGTGGGCAATCGAGGAGTAGGCCAGCATCCGCTTGATGTCGGTCTGGGTGATCCCAATGACGGCACCGACGACCATGGTGGCTACGGCTACCGCCGCCATCAACGGCTGCCAGTCCCAGCGGCTGGCACCGAGCCCGACATAGAAAACCCGCATCAGGGCGCCGACGGCGGCGATCTTGGTGCAGGCTGCCATGAAGCCGGTGACACCGGTCGGGGCGCCGACGTACACGTCCGGCGTCCAGGAGTGGAACGGCACCGCGCCGAGTTTGAACAGCAGTCCGGCCCCGATCAGGCCCATCCCGGCCAGCAGCATCCCGTAGCCCTGGTCCGATGAGCTGATCGCCTTGTCCAGGTCGGTCAGGTTGAACGACCCGGAGTAGCCGTACAGCAGGGCAATGCCGTAAATGAAGAAGCCGGACGAGAGGGCTCCGAGCAGGAAGTACTTCAGTGCGGCCTCCTGCGACAGCAGCCGGCGGCGACGGGCCAGTCCGCAGAGCAGGTACAGCGGCAGCGACAAGACCTCCAGCGCGACGAACATGGTGATCAGGTCCGAGGCGGCCGGGAACAGCAACATCCCGGACAGCGCGAAAAGTCCCAGGGGGAAAACCTCGGTGTGCTCGATCCGAGCTGCGATGGCCTCCCGCTCGAGAACCGTACCGGGGACGGCGGCCGCCTGCGGGACGAACGCCGTCGCCCCACCCTCCAGCCGGCGTTCAGCGAAGACCATCAGCGACATCCCGCCCAGGACCAGCAGGATCAGCCAGAGGAAATACGTCGGGCCGTCGATGGCGACCGACCCCAGGGCGGTGATGCCGTGCTTGCCGCCCTGCCAGTTGAAGATCACCATCACGATGGCGATCGCGATAGCTAAGAAGGCAACGACCGCCTGGCTGCCGAACCGGGCGGTGCGCGGCACCACAGCCTCCACCACGACTCCCAGGCAGGCGCCCGCGAAGACCAGGATGAAGGGCATCAAGAGGCCATACTCCAGATGTGGAGCGGTGATCTCCAGCGCCGGAAGAAGCATGGTCGCGTTCATCACTTGCCTCCCTTCGCGGTGATGGTAGGTGGTGGGTCTGAGACCCCGACATGCTGCATGTTCGCCTGGATTGCCGGCTCGATGACCGAGAGCATCGGCTTCGGGACGAGACCGAAAAACAAGATCAGCAGCACCAGTGGCGCGAGCGCGAGCTTCTCCCGGCCAGTCAGGTCGGTGGTCACCGTCTCGGTCACGGCATCGGTTGGCAGGCCAGTCATGGTCCGCTGGTACATCAGCAGTATGTACAGCGCAGACAGCACGATCACCAGGGTGCCGATCACCGCGAACACCGGGTAGCGGGAGAAGGTCCCGGCCAGCGACATGAACTCCGCCACAAATGGCCCCATGCCGGGCAACGACAGTGTCGACATCGCCGCGAACAGCAGCAGGCCGGCCAGCACCGGGGCCACCTTCTCCACCCCGCGGAAGTCACTGACCTGTTGGGAACCACGACGTTTGACCATGAACCCGACCACCAGGAACAAGATGGCGGTGGAGAACCCATGGTTGATCATGTAGAAGGTCGAGCCGACCAGGGCCTGGCTGGTGAAGGCGAAGATGGCCATCACCATAACGCCGAAGTGGCTGACCGAGGTGAAGGCGACCAGCCTCATCAGGTCCTTGCTGCCGACGGCCATGATGGCGCCGTACAGGATCGAGATCACCGCCAGGATCAGCACCACCGGGGTGGCCCATCTGCTTGCCTCGGGGAACAGGCCGAGGCAGAACCGGATCATGCCAAAGGTGCCAATCTTGTCCAGGATGCAGACCAGCAGTACGGTGCCGCCGACCGGTCCCTCCTGGGCCGCGTCCGGCAACCAGGTGTGGAAGGGAAACATCGGCGCCTTGATGGCAAAGGCGATCATGAACCCGATGAACAGCCAGCGGGCGGTGCCCTGCCCGATCTGCAGGTGCATCATGTCCGACAGCAGGTAGCTCGGCCGCCCTGCCTGTGCGGAAACCACATAGAGACCAATGATCGCGGCCAGCATCACCAGACCGCCGAGCAGGCTGTACAGCAGAAACTTCATTGCCGCATAGCTGCGCCGCGGGCCACCGAAGCCGCCGATCAGGAAGTAGATGGGGATCAGGGTCGCCTCGAAGAAGATGTAGAACAAGAAGACGTCGGTCGCCAAGAAGACGAACATGGAGAAGCTCTCCACCAGCAGCACCAGGCCAACAAAGGCACGGGACGTCCATTTGTGGCCATGGGCCGGATCGTCAGCACCCACGTCCTTCCAGCCGGCGATCAGTACCACCGGCGTGATGACGGCCGTCAGCAGCACCAGGGTCAGCCCGATCCCGTCCAGCCCGAGCGCGTAGTAAGCGCCGAACGCCTTGATCCAGACATGCTGCTCGGTGAGCTGCATGCCGCCACCGACCTGGAAGTTCAAGGCGATGATGAGGGAGAGCGCCAGCGTGATCAGCGAGACGCCGATGCCAACCAGCCGGGCCGCCTTGCCATTGATGACCACACAGGCGAGCGCACCGAGCAGGGGGAGGACCGCGAGCACGGTAAGCCAAGGGAACGTCGTCCCAGAGAAAGTCATGGTGTCGCTTCCCCCTCAGCCCAGGCGGCCGAGGATAAGGACGACACCGAAGACGGCGGCACCCGCCAGCATCGTCAGTGCGTACGATCGAACATAACCTGACTGCCACCGACGCAGCCGGGTGGACAGTCCACCGGTGACGGCACTGGAGGTGTTCACCAGACCGTCCACTCCATGATCATCGGTTGCGACCAGGACCGAGGTCAGCACCTGGCCCGGCCGCATGAAGACGGCCTCGTTGAAGGTATCACCGTACAGGTTGTTGCGACCGGCAAGAGTAAACGGAGAGCGGGTCTCGGGTGCCACCAGCGGCACCTCGCGGCGGCCGAACAGCAGCCAGCTGATCAACACACCCATGATCATCACGGCCAGCGTGATCAGCGCTATCGGGGAGAAGTGCAGCCAGCTGGTCACCTCAGGGCCCTGACCCGGGGCGACACCGGTGGCCGGGTCGAGCCAACGGTTGATCCAGCCGTTCAGCGCCAAGCCACCGCCCACCGAGGCGACGCCCAGGAGGATCAGCGGAATGGTCATCACCAGCGGTGACTCGTGCGGCTGCGCCTCGTCTGCCCAGCGCTTCTTGCCGACGAAGGTCATCAACATCAGCCGGGTCATGTAGAACGCCGTCACACCGGCGCCGAGAATGGCCAGCGCGCCGACGACGACGTTCTTGTCGAACGCGGCCTCGATGATGTGGTCCTTGGAGTAGAAGCCGGAGAAGAACGGGAAGCCGATGATGGCCAGGTAGGCGGTGCCGAAGGTGATAAAGGTGATCGGCAGGAACCTGGCCAGGCCGCCGTACCTGCGCATGTCCACCTCGTCGTTCATGCCATGCATCACCGAGCCGGCCCCGAGGAACAGGTTGGCCTTGAAGAAGCCATGGGTGATCAGGTGGAAGATCGCGAACGCGTAGCCAGCAGGCCCGATACCGGCGGCCAGCATCATGTAGCCGATCTGGGACATGGTGGACCCGGCCAGCACCTTCTTGATGTCATCCTTCGCGCAACCGATCCAGGCGCCGAACAGCAAGGTGACGGTGCCGACAATCACCACCGCTGTGCTGGCCGCCCCGGACTGTCCAAAGATGGCATGGCTGCGGACCACCACATAGACCCCAGCAGTCACCATGGTGGCCGCGTGGATCAGGGCCGACACCGGGGTGGGCCCTTCCATCGCGTCGAGTAGCCAGGACTGCAACGGGACCTGGGCCGACTTGCCGCAGGCAGCCAGCAACAACAGCAGTCCCAGCACCGTTGCGGTGCCGGCAGTCATGCTGGCCGCACCCTTGTCAACATCCACGAAGGCCGATGAGCCGAACGTTGCCAGCATCAACATAATAGCAATCGACATCCCGAGGTCACCGACCCGGTTGACCACGAAGGACTTCTTGGCTGCTGTTGCGGCCGTCGGCTTGTGCTGCCAGAACCCGATCAGCAGGTACGAGGCAAGGCCGACGCCTTCCCAGCCGACGAACAGGATCAGAAAGTTGTCGGCCAGCACCAGCAAGAGCATGGCAGCGATGAAAAAATTGAGGTAGGAAAAGAACCGCCGGCGCCGCTCATCATGGGCCATGTAGCCGATCGAGTAGATGTGGATCAGCGAACCCACACCGGTGATCAACAGGGTGAACAGGATCGACAGCTGGTCGACCAACAAACCGACGGCGATGTTCCAGCCCCCGGTGGGAATCCAGTCATACAACGGCAGTGACACAGCACGCGAGCTGACCGGGCTGCCGAGCAGCTGGATGAAGAGCAGCAGGCCGATGACGAAGGAGGCGATCGGCGCGAGCGTGCCGAGCAGATGTCCCCACCCATTGGTGGCCTTGCCGCCCAGCAGCAGGATCAGGCTGCTGACCGCCGGGATGGCGACCAACAGCCAGGCATAGGAGAACAACCCGCTGGCAGCGATCGGGGTGACGATATCCATGGGGTTCAGGCCCATGGGATTCAGGTCCAGGGGATTCACGCTGACCTCTCAGAACTTCAACAGGTTGGCGTCGTCGACCGAGGCCGAGCGTCGGGTACGGAAGATGGACACGATGATGGCCAGCCCAACAACCACCTCGGCCGCAGCGACCACCATCACAAAGAAGGCGGCGATCTGGCCGTCGAGCTGGCCGTACTGGCGGGAGAAGGTGACCAGGGCCAGGTTGCTGGCGTTCAGCATCAGCTCGACGCACATGAAGGCAACGATCGCGTTGCGGCGCAGGGTGAAGCCGACCGCTCCAATGGTGAACAGGACTGCTGACAAGATGATGTAGTTCTCGGGGTTCACTGCTGACCCTCCTTCCCCTCGGGCAGATGGCTGCCATCCGGTTCGATGGCCTTCAGCGTCCTCCCGGTGGGCGCCGCCAGCTGATGACTGTCCAGCACCCTGCCACGCGCCTTGAGGGTAGCGGACACCGACCTGTCAGCCTCGGTGCCATCGGGCAGCAGGGCCGGGGTGTCGACGGCATTGTGCCGGGCGAAGACTCCCGGCGTTGGCAACGGCCCGGGGTGCTCGCCGGTGTCGGCGTACCGCCGCATCCGCTCGGTCACCAGATCCCGCTGGCCCTTCTTCTTGGTCAGCCGTTCACGGTGGGCCAGCACCATGGCCCCCACCGCTGCGGTGATCAGCAGGGCCGAGGTCGCCTCGAAGGCGAGGACGTAACGGTGGAACAACAGTGCGGCCAGTCCCTGTACGTTGCCGCCCTCAGCGCTGTTGGCCTGGCCCAGACCGGCCGGCTGACCAGTGACGGCATTGCCCACCGCAAAGATCAGCAAGGCGATGAAGGCGGCACCGGCGAGAGCTGCCAGCGCCCGCTGGCCCTTGATCGTCTCCACCAGGGAGTCCGTCGTGTCGACGCCGATCAGCATCACCACGAAGAGGAAGAGCATCAAGATGGCACCGGTGTAGACGATGATCTGCACCGCGAACAGGAACGGCGCCTGCAGGGCCGCGTACTGGACGGCAAGGCTGATCATCACCGCCGCCAGGCAGACGGCTGAGTGCACCGGCTTCTTCGACAGCACGACCCCGAGCGCACCCAGCACCATCACCGGGACCAGCAACCAGAAGGCCACCGCCGCCCCGGTCACCATCGGCACCAGCAGTGCGGGATTGGTCAGTGCAGGATTGATCATGACTTGGCTCCTGACGCCGTGGCCGCCGGGTTGATGTGCCTGTCCGGGCTGCTGGCCGCACCCTCTTCGGCGCTTGGTTCCCGGTGCTCACCAGTACGGGTGTCGGGCAGCCCGGTGGCGGGCAGGCCGAGGAAATATTCCTTTTCGGTGTTCGCCAGCCGACGTGGGTGCGGTGGCTGTTCCATCCCCGGCAGCAGCGGCGCCAGCAGGTCGGACTTCTCATAGATCAACGACTCACGGGAGTCATCGGCCAGCTCGAACTCATTGGTCATGGTCAGCGCCCGGGTCGGGCAGGCCTCGATGCAGAGGCCACAGAGGATGCAGCGTAGGTAGTTGATCTGGTAGACCCTGCCGTATCGCTCGCCGGGGGAGAAACGTCCCGCCGCGGTGTTGTCGGCGCCTTCGACATAGATCGCGTCCGCCGGGCAGGCCCAGGCGCACAGCTCACAGCCCACGCACTTCTCCAGTCCGTCCGGCCAGCGGTTGAGCTGGTGCCGGCCGTGGAAGCGAGGCGCGGTGACCTTCGGCTTCAACGGGTAGTCCTGGGTGAAGGTCTTGCGGAACATCGTTCTGAATGTCACGCCAAAACCCGCAACCGGATCGAAAAATCCCATCAGGAATCCTCTCCCATCGTGGTGGCTTGGTCTGGGTCGGATCTACCTCGGCCGGGCCCCCCGGTTTGGTTGGGCAGATCGGCCTGCTGCTGCGGCTGGCCGGTTTCCGCCTCCGTCGACGTTAGTACTCCAGCCAGCTCAGGCAACTGCTGGTCGCCCATCGGCGGCACCGGGTATCCGCCGGCAAAGGCATC